>CAZJXE010000016.1:0-13415 GCA_964549835.1 uncultured Weeksellaceae bacterium | reverse complement strand
ACTTAGTTGAGCAAAAAAAAATGAAGCAATGGTCTTTGCGAATTACTGCATATGCCGATCGTTTAAATGAAGGTTTAAATAAAATAGACTGGACTGATTCATTAAAAGAAATGCAAAGGAATTGGATCGGAAAGTCAAAAGGAGTCACAATGGTTTTTGCGACTGAAAACCATCACTCAATTGAAGTTTTCACAACTAGACCTGATACTTTGTTTGGAGTAAGTTTTCTTGTTCTTTCACCTGAACACAAATTAGCAGATATTCTTACTACTAAGGATCAAGATAAAGAGGTTTCTGATTATTTGAAAATTTCAAAATTAAAATCAGAAAGAGAGCGCCAATCTGAAAAAAAAATAAGTGGAGTTTTTACGGGAAGTTATGCTATTCATCCATTTACTAATAATAAAATTGAGATTTGGATAGCTGACTATGTTCTTGCCTCTTACGGCACAGGAGCAGTTATGGCTGTTCCATGTGGAGATCAAAGAGATTGGCTATTTGCTAACCACTATAAAATAAATATTATAAATATTTTTAAAGATATTGATGTTTCTAAATCAGCTTTTGAAGGCAAAGATGCATTTATAAATAACTCTGATTTTTTAGATAATTTAAGTTGTTCTGAAGCTATTGACTTATCTATTGCTCATATTGTTAAGAAAGGAATTGGAAAGGAGAAAATTAATTATAGATTACGAGACGCTGTTTTTTCAAGACAAAGATATTGGGGAGAACCCTTTCCTGTATTTTATCAAAACAACTTACCGTATCTCATCAATGGAGATGGGCCGGTAACATTACCAGAAATTGACAAATATTTGCCAACTGAGAGTGGAGATCCCCCACTTGCAAGAGCAAAGAAATCTGACTGGAATATTTTTCAAGGGGATAGGATGGATACTAATATAATGCCGGGCTGGGCTGGCTCTTCATGGTATTTCTTAAGATTTATGGATGCTAAAAATGACAATGAATTTGTATCCAAGGCAAAAGCTGATTATTGGGGACAGGTAGATTTATATATTGGTGGCGCTGAGCATGCAGTGGGACATTTATTATACTCAAGATTTTGGACAAAGTTTTTATATGACAAAGAATTAATTTCTTTTGATGAACCTTTTAAAAAGTTAATTAACCAAGGGATGATACTTGGAAGATCTAATTTTGTTTATAGAGTTAAAGACAGTAATACTTTTGTTACAAAGTCTTTAAAAAATAACTATGAAACATCTAAACTTTATGTAGATATTAATTTGGTCGATAATGACTTCTTAAACATTGAAAAATTTAAAAATTGGAGAAAAGAATTTTTAGATGCAGATTTTATTCTTAATGATGATGGTAAGTATGAGTGCCATTTTGAAATTGAAAAAATGTCAAAATCAAAATATAATACTCAAACACCAGACGACCTGGTTGAAAGCTATGGAGCTGACACATTAAGGATGTATGAAATGTTTTTAGGACCATTAGAACAATTTAAGCCTTGGGATATAAATGGAATTAGTGGAGTTCATAATTTTCTTAGAAAGCTTTGGAGACATCTGCATGACGAAAAAAACATTTTTTATATTAATCATGATACTGCTAGTGAAAATTCACTTAAAACTATTCATAAAACTATTAAGAAAGTAGAGGAAGATATAGAGCGATTTTCGTTTAATACAGTTGTTAGCTCTCTTATGATTTGTTTAAATGAGTTGATTGAACAAAAATGTGTAGATAAAAAAATCATTACTGACTTTATTGTTTTACTATCTCCTTATGCCCCACATTTTTCTGAAGAAATTTGGCAAAAACTAGGAAATACTTCTTCAATATCACAAGCGGAATTTCCTAAATATGAATCAAAATTTTTAGTTGAAAGTGAGATTAGCTATCCAGTTTCTTTTAATGGAAAAATGAGATTTAAAGTTAGTTTACCTGCAGAAATGAATAAGGAAGATATTGAAACCTTTATTTTAAAACAAGAAAAAACAATCCATTATTTAGAATCAAGAAAACCAAAACGAATAATTATTGTTCCCCGAAAAATTATAAATATTGTTATTTAATTTTTAACTTGAATAAAAGCATAAATTTTTTATTAAATAGTAATTTTTTTATTTCTGCCTGTGTTGTTTGTTTAGCACTCTCAACACAGATTATGCTAAATGCTTTTAATTTTGAAATTCTTTTTTTTCTTTTTTTTGCAACTTTTATTTCTTATAATTTTCAAAGGATTATTTTTCACAACAGATCAAATAAAAGCCCACTTATTTCTTGGTATAACAGTAATAAAAAGTTAATTTATTTTTTTCTGGGATTTTCTCTTTTAATATTTCTTTACCTTTTTTTTAATCTAAATGTGTCAACAAAAATTGCTGTTATATTGTTGTCACTCATCTCAATTTTGTATCCCTTTGGATTAAGAAATACACCCTATTTAAAAATATTTCTAATTGCTGCTTCTTGGTCAATTTCAACTGTTTTGCTGACTTATTTTGAAAACAACTTATTTATTGATCAAAGATTTTATTTAGAAATTTTTGCAAGATTTTTTTTTATTTTAGGTATTACAATTCCATTTGATATAAGAGATCTTAAATTTGATAATAGAAGACTTAATACCATACCAATTGTTTTTGGATTTGATGACTCTAAAAAAATTGCTTTGTTTTTTCTTTTTATTTATATTTTAATAAGCTCCTATGTTTATTTATTTACTAACTTTAATTTAAGTTATTTATTAGCAACTTTTTTTTGTTTTCTATATTCCGCTTATTTGGTTAATAATTTAAAAGCTAATAGCAGCAATTTTTATTATTCATTTTGGCTTGAATCATGTTCGATTTCTCTTTTGGTTTTTTTAATTATTACATCAATCTTTTTGTAAAATATCTTCTTATATTTACTGCTAATTAAATTAATTAAATGTCTGAAAAGTCTTCTTCCGTACATTATAATGAGTATCTAGACCTTGATAAGATTTTAAATGCCCAACACCCATTAAGTAAAGGTGGCGATAATGAAGCTCATGAAGAGATGTTGTTCATCATTATACATCAGACCTATGAATTGTGGTTCAAGCAAATAATTCATGAAGTTGACTCAGTAATGTTTCTTTTAAGCCAAGATAAAATTGATGAGGAAAACGTTGGCGTAGTAGTTGGTCGTTTTGATCGAGTTAATAAAATTTTAGATATTTTGGTTAAGCAATTAGACATTTTAGAGACAATGACTGCTTTAGACTTTCTTGATTTTAGAAATTATTTATCTCCTGCATCAGGCTTTCAATCTCATCAATTTAGAAAGATTGAAGTTATGCTTGGTCTTAAAATAAATAAGCGACATCATTTTGGGGGTTGCCCTTATCACGATCAGTTTGAAGGCGAGAAAAAAGAAGAGATATTAAATCTTGAAGAGGAAAAATCTTTATTTTCTTTAATTGAAAAATGGCTTGAAAGAATCCCATTTTTAAATATGCAAGATTACAATTTTATTGAGCAGTACAAGCAATCTGTGAATAGTATGCTTAAAAAAGAGATTAAAAGCATTACTGATTCTGATTTAAGTCAGAATGATAAAAAAATTCGAACAAGAATGATTGATGAAAACAAGAAGTATTTTGAAAATATCTTTGACGAGCAAAATCATCAAAAGTCTATCGAAAAAGGCGTAACTAAACTTTCATATAAAGCAACCATGTCTGCACTTTTAATTAATCTATATCGTGAACAACCTATTCTACAATTACCATATAAGTTTTTGCGACAGCTTGTAGAAACTGACCATAAAATTTCTTTGTGGAGGTTTAGACATGTTCAAATGGTTGAAAAGATGTTGGGTCAAAAAATTGGGACAGGAGGATCTTCGGGTCAAGGGTATTTAAAACAAACTGTAGATAAACATCGCCTCTTTGAGGATATTGCAAATATTGCAACTCTCATGATTTCGCGAGAATATCTTCCAGATCTTCCTATTGATGTTAAGAAAGAATTAAGTTTTAATTTTAGCAATAACAAAAAATGAATCTATCATTAAGAAATAAAAAAGCAGTAGTTTGCGGTAGTACCCAAGGGATAGGAAAGGCAATTGCTGAAGAATTGTCTAGGCAAGGGGTTAATTTAACTTTAATTGCAAGAGATAAGGAGGCACTGGAAAATGTTGTCAAAAAACTTGACACTTCTCTTGGTCAATCTCACGATTATCTCTGTGTTGATTTCTCTGATGATAATTTTGAAAATAAAATTAGTGATTTGTCAAGTTTGAATATTGATATTTTAATTAATAATACAGGGGGCCCTGCTTCTGGACCAATTACTGATGCTAATCCTGATGATTTTTTATTAGCGTTTAAAATGCATTTGTTAAATAATCAGCTTCTTATTAAAAAGGTAATTGACAATATGAAAAAGAATTCTTTTGGTAGAATTATCAATATAATTTCTACATCTGTTAAAGCTCCAATTCCAGGGCTAGGTGTCTCAAATACAATACGAGCTGCGGTAGCAAATTGGGCTAAAACATTATCACTTGAACTGGGTCCATATGGAATTACTGTAAATAATGTTTTACCGGGATTTACTAGTACTAATCGTTTAAAATCTTTAATTAAAAAGAAATCTACAATACTAGGAAAATCAATATCTGAGGTTGAGAGCGAAATGAAAAACACTGTCCCTTTAAAAAGATTTGGAGATGCAAGTGAAGTTGCAAATGCAGTTGTTTTTTTAAGCTCACCTGCTGCCAGCTATATAAATGGTATTAATTTGCCAGTAGATGGTGGTAGGACTGCAAGTTTATAATAGATGAAAAAAATATTTAATTATATAGATGGTCAAATGGTCGAGCCAGTTTCTGGTAACTATATTGATAATTATAACCCATCTAATGGGAAAGTTTATTCATTAATTCCTGATAGCAATAGTGATGATGTAGATGCTGCAGTATCTGCCGCTAATAAAGCTTTTGAAACTTGGAGTAAGACCACAAAAAAAGAAAGATCTGATTTATTAATGCGTTTGGCAGATAAAATAGATTATTATAAAGAGGATCTAATAGCTGCAGAAAGTCTTGATAATGGTAAGCCAGAGTCATTAGCTAGATTAGTAGATATTCCTAGAGCCTCTGAAAATTTTAGATTTTTTGCAACAGCAATCTTACATTTTGCCTCAGAAATACACGAAATGGATGGTAAAGCATTAAATTATACTTTAAGAGAACCAATTGGAGTTGCTGCATGTATCTCACCTTGGAATCTGCCAATTTATTTACTTACCTGGAAAATTGCACCTGCTTTGGCAGCAGGAAATACTGTAGTTGCAAAACCTTCGGAAATCACTCCTATGACAGCTTTTATTCTTAGTAAAATATGTAAGGAAATTGATTTTCCAGCTGGAGTTTTAAATATTATTCATGGAGTTGGATCTAAAATGGGAGACGCTCTCACTGCTCACAAGGACACCCCCATAGTATCATTTACAGGCGGCACAATCACTGGACAACATATAGCTAAGCTTGCGGCTCCTATGTTTAAAAAATTGTCTTTAGAGCTGGGAGGTAAAAATCCAAATATTGTATTTGCAGATGCTAATTTTGACAAAGCTGTTGCTATGGCAACAAAAGCTGGATTTTCAAATCAAGGTCAAATTTGTTTATGTGGTTCTCGTTTGTTTGTTGAAAAATCTATTTATGAGAAGTTTAAGAAAGCTTTGATTGAAAAAGTTTCAACTTTAAAAGTTGGAGATCCTAAAAATAATTCTGTTGATATGGGAGCGGTAGTTTCATTTGAGCATATGAATAAAATTTTATCTAAAATTGATGAGGCAAAGAAATTAGGAGGAAATATTTTAATTGGTGGTAATAGAAAAATATTAGCCGGAGACCTTTCTGAGGGTTATTTCATTGAACCTACCGTTATAGAAGGATTGCCATATAACTGTAGTGTTAATCAAGAAGAAATATTTGGGCCTGTTTTAACACTAATTCCATTTGATAATGAGGATGAAGTCATTATGATGGCAAATTCTACTGATTATGGATTATCTGCTAGCATCTTTACTGAAAATATTAGCAAAGGACATAGAGTTGCTGCCAAAATTAAATCTGGAGTAGTTTGGATTAATACATGGCTTTTGCGAGACTTAAGAATCCCATTTGGTGGAATGAAACAATCTGGAGTTGGGAGAGAGGGAGGATTTAAATCCCTTCAGTTTTTTACTGAACCAAAAAATGTATGTGTAAAAATATAGTTTATGAACGGAGAAAAATTTAATAGTAAAAGAGCGCCACAAGCTGTTGGTTTATACCCACACGCTAGAAAGGTAGGGGATTTTTTATTTCTTTCAGGTGTTGGACCAAGGGCCGCGAATCAAAAAGAGATTCCTGGAGTAATATTAAATGAAAAGGGAGACATTGAAAGTTATGATATAGAAAAGCAATGTCACTCTGTTTTCCAGAACATCAAATATATTTTGGAAGATGCTGGTTCTTCATGGGAAAATATTGTGGATGTTCAGGTTTTTCTCACCAATATGAAAGATGATTTTAAAATTTACAATAAAATATATGCTGAATATTTTAAAGACAATCAGCCATGTAGAACAACCATAGAGATAAAATCATTACCTACCCCAATTGCAATAGAATTAAAAATAATAGCAACAATTTAAAATATATATTATGACTAAAATTAAAAAACCTTTTAACTTACAAAAATGGATAGATGACAATCGACATTTATTAAAACCGCCAGTGGGAAATAAAAACTTATATGTAGAATCCGAAGATTATATTGTAATGATAGTAGCTGGTCCAAATGCTAGAAAAGATTATCACTATAATGAAACTGAAGAGCTTTTTTATCAAATTGAAGGAAGTATTGTTGTAAAAACTCAACAGAATGGAGAATTAGTGGAGGTCCCTATTAATGAAGGTGAAATGTTCCTCTTACCTCCGAAAGTACCTCATTCTCCGGTTAGATCAGAAGGTTCAATAGGTTTGGTGATAGAAAGAAAGAGAAAGGAATCAGATAAGGATGGCTTAATGTGGTTTTCAGATACAGCTAATGAATTGTTATATGAAGAGTATTTTCACTTGACAAATATTGAGAAAGATTTCTTGCCTGTTTTTAAAAGATTTTATTCTGACGAGAAATTGAGAACATGTCCTAAAACAGGAGAGGTTATGGAAGTAGACAAGAAATTTTTATAATATGGTTAAAGCTCTTATTTTATGAGAATAAATGGACACGGACATATTCTGCCGGAGCCCTCTCAAATTCCAAGGTTCATGAAAGATAAAAATCTTTTTTGGATTGATGAAGATAAGAAGTTTATGAGGCAGGGAGATTGGTCGCGACCAATTAATAGCTCAAACTTTTTCATAAAGGAAAAAATAGAGTGGATGAACCAACATAGAATTGATCATGCAGTCATGTTATGCCTTTCACAGTTATACTGTAATGGGTGGGAAGAGCAGGATTGTATTGACGGTATTCGTTTTCAAAACGATTTTAATGCTTCGATTCAAACTGATTATCCTCAAAGATTTACATGTGGTTTTGTAGTACAGCCAAGATATATTCAGCATGCACTTAAGGAAATTGATAGATGTGTTAATGATTTAGGCTTAAAGCTTCTTTGTTTGCCTTCTCATTTTTTAAATTCTAAAGGTGAATGGCTATCAACTGCCGAAGAAGACCTTGATCCAATTTTTGAATTAGCTAATAAATATAGCTTAGCTATTCAAATTCACCCATACGATGGAGAGAAAATGATTGCTTTAAAAAATAAATATTGGAGATTTCATTTAATTTGGATGATGGCTCAATGTGCTGACACACTACATCTTTTCACTCTTAGAGATTTGCCAAATAAGTATCCTAATTTACGAACTAGTTTTGCTCATGGTGGAATGCTTGGAATTGCCAGCTATGGTAGAAGAATTCAAGGGTTCGATGGTCGCCCTGATATTTTTAAGGAATTAGAGGACCCCAGAAAAACATTAGGGCATAAAAACTTATATTTTGATTCATTAGTTCATGATTCACATACATTAGATCTATTGAAAAAGCGTGTTGGTGTGAGTCAAATTATTATGGGATTAGATGATCCTTTTCCACTAGGAGAAATAGAAGGGGTGGGAACTTCTTATCCTGGAAGAGTATTAGATTATGCAATTGAAATAGGTGTTTTAACAGAGCAGGAAGGGAAAGATATTTGGTGTAAAAATGTCTTAGATTGGTTAAATATGAAGCAAGAAGATTTTATATAATGAATGTAGAGTACAAGATCAAAAACAAATCTTATTTAATTAATTTTTCTGAGTTTAATGATTTGTCGATTCCAATTAATTTTAATGGTCAACAACCCAACACATATAACGTTGAAATAGCATCTTCAAGGCCATACAAAGACGATAGCTTTATTGGTGACACTCGTAAAGGAGGTCCCTGTAATTTTGAAACTTATAAAATAACGCCTCATTGTAATGGTACTCATACAGAGTGTATAGGTCATATAACAAATCAAAGAATCTCAATTAAGGATTCTTTAGATGATGTTTTTTTTAAAAGCACACTAATCTCTGTAACGCCAACCAAAAACAAAGAAAGCTATATTCCAAGTTTAAATTCTGACGATTTAGTTATTACAAGGGAAATGTTGCATGAAAAATTAAATGATATTTCGAGTTTGTTTTTGGAAGGCCTAATTATAAGGACTCTTCCAAATTCTAAACAAAAGTTATCACAAAATTATATGCAAATTACCCCTCCTTTTTTTACTATAGAGGCTATGCAATATATTCGTGATATAGGTGTTAAACATCTTTTAGTTGATGTGCCTTCAGTTGACAGATTATTTGATGATGGACATTTAAGTTGTCATAATATTTTTTGGAATACAAAAGAAAAAAAATACAATAGCTCAACCAAGAATTATACAATTACTGAAATGATTTATGTTGATAATAAAATTGAGGATGGCCTATATTTATTAAATCTACAAATACCGTCATTTGTTTCTGATGCTGCTCCTAGTCGGCCAATAATTTTCAAATTCTATGATATTTAATAATTCGAGAGAGTTAGCTTTAGAGCTTGATAATAAAGACCCTTTATTATCTTATAATGATAAGTTTCATTTTCCAGTTCAAGAAAATGGAAATAAACATATTTATTTATGTGGAAATTCATTGGGTTTGCAAGCTAAGATAACCGAGAGTTTTGTAAAACAAGAACTGGATGATTGGAAGGCGTTGGGTGTAGAAGGTCATTTTCATGCTCAGAATCCCTGGCTTCCATATCATGAATTTCTTTCAGAAAGCTATTCTAAAATTGTTGGTTCTAAGAAAAGTGAAGTAATTGCCATGAACACATTATCTGTTAATCTTCATTTAATGATGGTTTCATTTTATCGGCCAAATGAGACAAAAAATAAAATCATTATTGAAGGTGATGCTTTTCCTTCTGATATTTATGCTGTTGAGTCTCATATGAAACATCATGGTATAGATCCATCAGAGTCACTAATAAAATTAAGACCTAGAGAGGGAGAAGTAATTATTAGGTTAGAAGATATAATAAATGTTATAGAGCAAAATTCAGAATCTGTTTCTTTAATAATGTTAGGTGGGGTTAATTATTATACAGGCCAATTATTTGATATGAAAAAAATTACACAAGTAGCTCACAATCACGGTATTCTTGTAGGATTCGATTTGGCTCATGCAGTTGGAAATGTATTACTTTTACTGCACGACTGGAATGTTGATTTTGCTGTTTGGTGTTCATATAAATATTTAAATTCTGGACCAGGATCAGTAGCGGGAGCTTTTATTCATGAAAGGCATCATAAAAAAAAATTAGAGCGATTTGCAGGCTGGTGGGGGCATGACAAAGAAAGTCGTTTTAAAATGCCAGATCAATTTCAACCTATTCAAACTGCTGAGGGTTGGCAGTTAAGTAACCCTTCAATTTTATCTTTGGCAGCAGTAAGAGCATCCCTTTCGTTATTTGATGAGGTTGGAATGTCACAACTTATTACCAAGTCTAAAAATCTGACCTCATATTTAGTTTTTTTATTAAATCAAATTCCTACTGATCGAATAAATATCATAACTCCTGAGCAACGAGGCTGTCAGATTTCTATAAGTGTAAAAAATGGCAATAAAGACTTGTTTAATGAAATTACAAAAAGGGGCGTAATAGCCGATTGGAGAGAGCCTGATGTTATTCGAGTTGCTCCCGTACCTCTTTATAATAGTTATTTAGATGTGTATAATTTTTATCAAGTTTTAAAAGAAATTCTATAGATGAAAAAGAACGTAATTATAGTTGGTGCAGGATTAGCCGGATCTTTATGCGCTTTATATATGCTTAAGCGTGAATATAATGTGAGTATATATGAGCGCAGGCCAGACATGAGAAAAATTAAACTGGTTGCAGGGCGATCAATTAACTTAGCACTCTCAACAAGAGGATGGACCGCATTGGAAAAGGTTGAGGCTGATAAACATGTTAAAAGGATTGCCATTCCAATGCCAAAAAGAATTATGCACGATGTTGAGGGGAATTTAACAGATCAATATTATGGAAATCAAGACCAAGCAATTTATTCTGTCCCAAGAGCCGAATTAAATGTTCTCTTGATGAATCTTGCTGAGCAAAAAGGAGCTAATATTTTTTTCAATCACAAGTGTGTAGATGTTAATATTGATAGACCAGAGTTAGTTTTTTTAAATACCATAACAAATGAAAAAATAACTTTAAATTGTGACTTAATAGTAGGTGCTGATGGTGCATTTTCTGCAGTTAGAGATAAAATTGCTAAACTTGATCATTTTCAGACTTCTCAATATAACATAGATCATGGTTATAAAGAATTGCTAATTCCAGCAAATAATAATGGAACACATAAAATTGAAAAAAATGCATTGCATATTTGGCCTAGGGGCAATTTTATGCTAATTGCCCTTCCAAATTTAGATGGTAGTTATACCTGCACACTTTTTTCACCATTCGAAGGAGAGGATTCATTTAAAAGTTTAGATAATCCTCAAAAAGTAGAGGAGTTTTTTAATAGAGTTTTTCCAGATTTTACTCCTTTGATTCCTGACTTGATTGATCAGTTTTTTAAAAATCCTACTTCACCTATGGGTATTTTTAAATGTTTTCCATGGCATTTAAACGCTCATTGTGTTTTAATTGGAGATGCAGCGCACGCAACCGTGCCTTTTTATGGTCAAGGAATGAATGCAAGCTTCGAAGATTGTAGAATTTTAGATGAATTAATAGATGAATTTGATGATAATATAAATGAAGTTTTGCCTATTTATTCACAAAGAAGAAAGCCAAATGGTGATGGTCTTCAGGATTTATCATTACATAATTTTATTGTAATGCGTGATAAAACAGCTGATCCTAAATTTTTATTGCAAAAGAAAATAGAACAAAAATTTTCTAAACTATATCCTGATAAATGGGTGCCATTGTATAGCATGGTTTCTTTTACAAATATTTCGTATTCAGATGCATGGGAAATTGGAATGAAGCAAGAAAGACTTATGAAAAAAATCATGTCTATCGCCAATATTCAAGAAATTTGGGACTCTGATGAAATTATCTCAAAAATGTTAAAAATGACATAAAAAGTCACTTTTTTGCTCAAAAAACACCTTTTTTACATCAATTTGTCTCTTTTCATCTTAAAAATTGATAGCATATTTTAAAAAAATGCACTATAATTCTTTATAAATGCTAATAAATGCTAATAAATGCAATAAAATACTTTGAAATACATAAAAATGCATAAAAATGCATAAAAATGCATAAAAATGCATAAAAATTGAAAAAATTAAGACTATTTATTTTTGTTTGTTGTTGACCTTGCTTTATTAATATATAATTGATATTTATTCTTTTGTATTATCCTATGAATTCATAATTTATAATTAGTTTTATAAAAAAATATCATGCCCTATATAATTTTATTCATATTATTTATTTTTCCTGAGTTTACTTACGCAGGCTGTGAGAATGGAGATTGTCATAATGGTTATGGTACATATATTTGGTTTAATGGAGATACTGACGATAGACCATGGTCTCATGGAGACAAGTTTATAGGTTATTTTAAAAATGGTAAAATGCATGGCCAAGGATCATATTTTTATACTAACGGAAATGTTTATGTTGGTAATTATTTTAATGGTTATAAACACGGTTATGGAATAATGACATATAGTTCTGGTGAAAAATTTTCTGGATACTTTAAAAATAACTTAAGACATGGAAAAGGAACATTCACTGATATAAATGGAAAAGAAAAATTAATTGAATATAGAAATGGAAATGTTATAAAGAAATAATTTATGCGCTTTAATTACATTAAATTATATTTTTTTTCCCTCTTAATTTTATTATCATTCATTTCATCTGCACAAATTGACGTATTGAAAAATATTTCAAATACAGCCAATTCTTTTATTGATAATGAAAAGATACAGTCAGATAAAGATATCAGTGATGGATTAACTGAGGCTTTAAGAATTTCTGTTACAAAATCATGTGATAATGCATCGCAAGTAAATGGTTTTTACAAAAATGATAATATTAAAATTCCATTTCCAAGTAAAATAAATAAAGTAAAAAAGGCTTGTCTAAAAATAGGGCTAAATAAATTGGTTTTAGATTTTGAATATTCTATGAATCAAACTGCTGAATTAGTTTCAAGTACAGCCACTGAAATAATAGTTCAGGCTGTTTCAAGCCTTAGATTTAATGATGCAATTAAAATTTTAAATGGGTCAGAAAATGAAGCAACCCTATATTTAAAAGACAAATCTTTTGATAATTTATATGATACTTTTTATCCTACTGTTAAAAATAAAATGGATAGTACCGGAGTTCAAAAAATTTTAGATTTAATTCTTACTAGATATAATAAAATACCTCTTGTTAAAAAAGTAAAATTTGATTTAACAGATTACATTACCTTACAAACTATTGGTGGAATTTTTTATTTAATTGCAGAGAATGAAAAAGAAATACGAAATAATCCCAAAGCTAGAACTACTCAAATATTAAAGAAAATTTTTAATTAAAATGAAAAAATATTTATCACTATTAATTTTTGTTTTTTTTCTCTCATGTTCAACTCAGCAAGAAAAGAAGACTATTATACTTTCAAAAGCATCAACAAATTACATTAATTGGTTAACTGCACCTGACTTTAATTTAGTAAACGCTTATGCAATCGATAATTTGGATAGCCTTATGTTAGTTGCTGATGGAATTGTTTTAACTGGAGGTGAGGATATCAATCCTTTAATGTATGGGGATAGTTCAAACTTATTGCTTTGTGAAGCAATGGATTTCAGACGTGATACAATAGAGAAAAAATTATTTGATTATGCTCTATCTGAGCAAATAC
>CAZJXE010000015.1:0-13863 GCA_964549835.1 uncultured Weeksellaceae bacterium | reverse complement strand
AAAAAACTAGATTAGCTGTTTTTGGCCCAACTACCGTAAAGTCTGTAGAAGATCATAATTTAAGAGTAGATATAAAGGTTCCCAATAAAAACGCCCCTTCTATGTCAATGGCACTTGAACAATACATTAAGGAGGCAAATAAAAGAAGAAGGTAAGCCTAATGTATACCTACAAAAAGTCAGAGCGACTTTGCAATAAAAAATTAACGGAGAATTTATTTAAATATGGAAAATCTATTTCTGAAGATTTTTTTAGAATTGTATATATTAATGTTGAGAGCCAGGATGTTATTTTGAGAAGCCAAATTATTGTCCCTAAAAGAAATATTGCAAAAGCTGTTGATAGAAATTTTATTAAAAGACAGATTAGAGAGTCTTACAGAAAAAACAAACATATAATTATTGACTTTTTAAAGAAACATAATAAAAGTTTAAATTTTGCAATAATTTTTCAAGAATCAAGTGCAAAAAAAACAATCTTAGTTGAAGAAAAAATAAAAGAAATATTTAATCGTTTAGTAATTACAATATGAAAAAATTTTTGACTATAATTTTACTTGCTGTAATTTCTTTTTATCAGAATCTTATTTCTCCTTTTTTTGCCCCTAGGTGTAGATTCTCACCTACATGCTCACAATATTCAAAAGAATCCATAAAAAAGCATGGCCCATTTAAGGGATTTATATTAACATTTAAAAGAATTGTCAAATGTCACCCTTGGGGAGGGAGTGGATATGACCCAATACCATAAAAAATGACTAGAAAATTAAAAATTATAATTATTTCCTTAGTTGTATTAATTTCATCGTTTAGCTTTACTGATAGTTATTTCGAAGTTGCAAAAAATTTAGACATTTTCACAACAGTTTATAGAGAATTAAATAATTACTATGTAGACGAGACTGATCCTGGAAAATTAATGAAAACAGCTATAGACAAAATGCTTAAGTCATTAGATCCGTATACAAATTATATTCCTGAGTCAGAAATAGAAGATTTTAAATTTATGACAACAGGTCAATATGGTGGAATAGGAGCGGTAATTACAAAAAGAAAAGACTTTGTTTTTATAAGTGAACCCTATGAAGGCTTTCCTGCTCAAAAAGCAGGTTTAATGGCGGGTGATAAAATATTAAAAATTGATGGTGAAAGTGCAAAAGGAAAAAATACGGAAGAAGTTAGTAAAGCGCTTAAAGGGCAGCCAAATACAGAGGTAGAGCTATTAATTGAAAGACCTTATGAAGAAAAAGCATTTACTGTTAATTTTAAGCGTCAAAAAATTTCTGTAAAAAGTGTACCGTTTTATTCATTTATTGATGATGGAATAGGCTATATTAAGCTCAGAAGTTTTACAAGAGACTGTAGTCAGGATGTTAAAAATGCACTTTTAGAATTAAAGAAGAAAGGTGAATTAAGAGGATTAATACTTGACTTAAGAAATAACCCTGGGGGATTATTAAATGAGTCTGTTAGTATAGTTAATTTATTCGTTGAAAAAGGACAAGAGGTTGTTAGTACAAAAGGAAAAATAAAATCGTGGGATAAAATATATAAAGCATACAAAGCACCCGTTGATTTAAAGACTCCAATTATTGTCTTAATTAATCAAAGTTCTGCCTCAGCATCTGAAATTGTTGCAGGAGCTATTCAAGATTTAGATAGAGGGGTTGTAATTGGCCAACGAAGTTTTGGAAAAGGACTAGTCCAACAAACCAAAAAGTTAAGCTATAATGCACAATTAAAACTTACAGTAGCTAAATACTATATCCCTAGTGGTAGGTGTATACAAGCACTAGATTACTCAAATCGAAATGATGATGGAAGCGTAGGAAAAGTCCCTGATTCATTAATGACTGCCTTTAAAACAAAAAATGGAAGAACCGTTTTTGATGGTGGTGGTATAAAACCCGATATTGAGGTTGAGCAAGATGATTTAAGTAACCTCATAATTTCATTAATTAGAGAACGCTTGTTTTTTGACTATGCAACATTATATAAATACAAAAACTCTTCAATTGATAGTATTTTTAGAATATCAGATAATGATTTTGCTTCTTTTAAAGATTTTTTAAGTGATAAGTCTTATGATTATAAAACAGAAACAGAAAAAGCAATTGAAGCTTTAAAAACCACATCTGAAAAAGAAAATTATTTTAATTTATTGGAGCCTCAGTATCTAGATTTGTTTGATGAATTTGAATTAAACAAGAAAAATGATTTAGATAGAAACAAGCAAATAATAAATGAAATACTGAGTGAAGAAATCTCATCTAGATACTATTATCAAGAAGGTAGAATTAGGACATCTATTGAGTACGATAAAGAGATAAAAGAAGCAATCAAACATCTTAAGCAAAAGGACCTTTACAACTCTATTTTAAGTTCTTCTAATTAATATAAATTCTTTTTATTCTTCTGTTTATTTTTGATAAAAATTCGTAAGGAATAGAATTTATTTTTTTGCAAATAGTATATATATTATTATTCAAACCAAAAACCTCAACCCTATCACCTTCTTTTGCATGTGTTTCGGACAAATCAATAACGCATGAGTCCATACTAATTTCACCAAGTATTGTACATTTTTTACCATTTACAAAAAGTGCTCCGTTTGAGTTTCCAAACTTTCTGTCTAGGCCATCAGCATAGCCAAATGGTACAATTCCTATTTTCATTTTTTTTGTGCTTTGAAATTTACCGCCATATCCAATTAATTCATCTTTATTAATGTTTCTTATCTGACTAATTGTTGTAGTTAATTTACCAATTTGAATAAGTTGGCTTTCATCATGAATTCCGTAAAGACCTATACCTAATCTAACAGCTGAGTATTGATGTTGTGGAAATCGAATAACCCCACTGGTATTTAAAATATGAGCTAATATTTTTTTAGGGAACTTGGCAATAATTTCATTAAACTTCTGCAATTCTTTTTTTGTTATTTCGTCATTATCTGGATTTCGGCTAGATGATAAGTGTGAACATATAGAGTTAATAATTAACATATTGTTATTTAATTCTTTTTTAATCTTTGGAATGTCATCAAATGAGAAACCAAATCTATTCATTCCACAATTAAATTTTAAATGTATATTAACGGGTGCTTTTTTTAAAACCAGTGCATCTAACATTCTAAAATTATAGACAACTACATCTAAATTGTATTTTATTATTTGACTGATTGATTTAGGGCTTGTATTTGCAACTATTATAGGCTTTTTAATACCGTGTTTTCTTAGTAACACACCTTCTTCAAAATCTGCTACCCAAAATGCATATATATTTAGATTTTCAAGTTTTTTACAAATTTCTATGTCACCATGACCATATGCAAAAGCTTTTACAACAGCAATAATTTTAGTATTTAAATTAAGCTTACTTTTTAAAAAAGAAAGGTTCCATTCAAGATCATTAAAATTAATTTCAAATAAAGATTCATGAAAATTACCCATGCTTTTTCAATTTTAAATTAAAACAGGTTTTACAAAGAGCAAGATATGTTTCTTTTTCCCCAAGCATTATGGTTTCATTATTATTAGACATTCTGTATGTATGAAATGCTTTGCTTTGACAAATATCACAAATAGCATTTAAATGAGTAAGTTTGTTAGCTATTCGCATTAGTTTTGGCATTGCACCAAATGGCTTTCCTAAATAGTCTAAATCAAGTCCAGCAAGAACAACGTTAATTTTTTTTTGCGATAATTCATAACAAATATTGACAATATTTTTACTAAAAAATTGAACCTCATCTATTGCTACAAAATTGGAGTCATTTACGTGATCTAAAATCTCTGAAGGTTTTAAAATTGGAGTTGCAAAAAATTCATTTTTTTCATGAGATACAATTTTTTCTTTGTTATACCTAATGTCAATTTTTGGCTTAAAGACCATTATTTTATGATTGTTATTTTGAGCTTCATTGATTCTTTTTATCAATAGCTTTGTTTTACCAGAAAACATTGAGCCATATATTAGCTCAATATTTCCAGTTCTATTTTTATTTTGATTCTCCACTCTAATTAATAATAGTATTGATTTAATTATGTTTGTTAACAAAAATATAAAACCAACCTTATTTGTAGATGAAAATCAAATCTTTGTTAATTTTTTTATTATTTATTTTCATAAATCTAAGCTGCCAAGCAAAGATTCCTGACTCGAATTTAGTAAATAAAAATAGAGTCATTTTGGTAAGTAGTTCATTAGCAGCATATTTTGGTGCTTCATTTTATTATGTTCAAAATACATGGTGGAGTGATGTTTCAAATGATTTTCATTTTGATCCAGGAAACGATTTAGTATATGCTTTAAATGTCGATAAGGCTGCTCATTTTTTTGGTGGTGTTTATTCTTCAGATCTTTTTTCTTCTTCATACAGATGGGCAGGAGTTGATTATACTCGCTCACTTTGGTATGGAGCTTGTTTTGGCACGGGAATTCAGCTTGCAATAGAATTAAAAGATGCTTATGCTCCTTATTGGGGGTTTAGTAAATGGGATTTTGCTATTGGCTCAGCTGGATCTTTTTGGCCAGTACTACAAAATTATTATCAACCTTTACAGGCTTTAAATTTTAAATTTTCTTATTTTAAACGCTCAAATATTTATTGGGACTTAGAGAATCAGAGAGGAAGAAATCCAAGTAAATTTTCTTGGTATGATGACTACCCAAATCAAACATATTGGATGATTTTAGATACAGATAAATTAGTTAAAAAAAATAAATTTCCAAAATGGATAGATTTTGCATTTGGATTTGGTTTAGATGACACTCAATATCTTAACAGCGGTGGCACAAAAATGGGAGGAAAACAAGAATTTTATATTGCTTTGGATTATGATGTTAATCAAATTTTAAAAGAATGGGATACTCCATTTGCAAAAAAAATTAAGTTTATTTTAAAGTATTATAAACTACCTGCACCTACAATTCAAGTTGCTCCTAAACTTAAGTTTCACCCATTTTTCATGTAATTATGTCAAAATTATATTTAGTTCCAACACCAATCGGTAATTTGAAAGATATAACACTAAGAGCTATTGAGGTGCTTAATAATGTTGATTTTATTTTAGCTGAGGACACTCGAAAAAGTAAAAAGTTATTAAATCATTATAACATTAACACTCAATTAATTTCTTTTCATCAGCATAATGAGCATAAAAAATTACAAAAAATTATAAATGAATTAGAATCAGGGGTGATTTATGCTCTTATTTGTGATGCAGGTACCCCTTCAATTTCAGATCCTGGGTTTTTATTAGTTAGAGAATGTATTAAAAATAATATTCAAGCTGAAGTACTTCCAGGTGCAACTGCTTTTGTCCCAGCACTAGTAGGTTCTGGATTGTCCAGTGAAAAGTTTGTTTTTGAAGGTTTTTTACCTGTAAAAAAGGGGAGGTCTAAAAGTTTATTAAGATTAGCTCAAGAGACACGAACTATAATTCTTTACGAATCACCACATCGAATATTAAAGACGTTAGATGCATTAATTAAAACTTTAGGAAATGACAGACAGGCAAGTGTGTCAAGAGAATTAACCAAAATTTATGAAGAAACAAAAAGAGGATCATTAGAAGAAATCTATAAATATTTTTCTAAAAAAAAGATTAAAGGAGAGTTTGTAATTGTGATAAGTGGTAAAAAATGAAAAAATGGAATGCATTAAGCTTAGATGATAAATTAATATATAAGCTAGCTGATGATTTAAACGTTTCAATTGAGATTTCCAAGCTACTTATTAAAAGAGGGATAACAGACTTTGATTCAGCTAAAGATTTTTTCAGACCAACCCTTGATAATACTCACGATCCTTTTTTAATGAAAGGAATGAACCATGCTGTTAACCGTTTAATAAGAGCGAAAAAATTAAATGAAACAGTACTCATTTATGGAGACTATGATGTTGATGGTACTTCATCTGTATCAATGATGCATTTATTTTTAGTATCACAAAAAGTAAGCTGTCAATACTATTTGCCAGACAGATACGAAGAAGGGTATGGACTATCACAAAATGGAATAGATTTTGCTTTTAAAGAAAATATATCCTTAATAATAGCCTTAGATTGTGGTATTAGAGAGATTGATCAAGTAAATTATGCTAATAAAAAAGGTATTGATGTAATTATTTGTGATCATCACAATCCAGGTCCGACTTTACCAAAAGCTATTGCAATCCTTAACCCTAAACAGCAAAACTGTAATTATCCTTTCAAAGATCTTTGTGGTTGTGGTGTAGGCTTTAAATTTATTTCAGCATACTATATTCAAAATGGTTTGAATATTGAAGAAACTTATTCTTATCTTGATTTATTGGCATTAGCAACTGTTGCTGATATTGTTCCAATGATTGATGAAAATAGAATATATACATACTATGGATTAAAAAAGATTAATCAAAATCCAAGTATAGGTTTAGAGTCCTTAATTAAAAAATTATCTAAAAAAAATAACATAACATCATCAGATATTTCCTTTGGTATAGCCCCACTGATTAATGCTGCAGGTAGAATTTCACATGCAAAAAATGCTGTTAAATTATTAATTGAAACAGATACTGGAAAAGTTGAAAAATATTCAGATGTTTTATACGCAAATAATCAAGAGAGAAAGATTATTGAAAAAAATATTCTTAATGAGGCATTAAAAAAAATTAATAAAAAGAGCTCAACAAATGTAGTTTCTTCAAAAAATTGGCATAAGGGAGTTATTGGAATAGTAGCCTCTAAATTAATTGATTTACATTATAAACCTACTATAGTTTTTTCTGAAAAAGATGGTTTTCTTACCGGCTCTGCTAGGTCAATTAAAGGTTTTAATATTTATGATGCAATTTTATCATGTGAAGATTTATGTGAAAAATTTGGGGGACATAAATATGCTGCTGGCTTAACGATTAAAAAAGAAAATTATGAGTTATTTAAAAAACGTTTTGAGTCAGAAGTCAAAGCTAAGCTTACAGCTGAAGCAATGCAGCAAAAGATAGAAATTGATATGGTTTTAGATTTAAATAAGCTTGATAATAAGTTTTATAGAATTTTAAAACAATTTTCTCCACATGGCCCTGGCAATTCTTATCCTGTTTTTGCCAGCTATGGACTTAAATTAAATGCTCCTCCAAAGTACCTTGGACAAGACAAGTCTCATTTGAAATTATTAATAAAATTAGACAAATCTAATATTGATGCTATAGGATTTAATTTGTCTCATCTTCTTGCTAGCTATAATGAGGAATATATAAATCTATGCTATACTTTAAATGAAAATATTTGGAACAATAAAAAATCTTTACAACTCAACATCAAAGATCTTTCTTTAGAAAGCGTTTCTACCAACTAAAATGGATATTTTGTTTTTAATTTTTATCAAATTATTTAACAAAGAAAAATCATTAGCCTCAGCGAGACTGTCATGAATTTTTGATTGAATAATTTTAATTTGATCATTTACGTGTTGTAGTTTTAACATTAGAACAGATTTTTCAGCTGTTTTTTTTAGATTTTGACTTTCAATATTTGTATAGATTTTATGTCTGATGGCCCAATTTTCGCTTATTGAATGTTTGTCTGATAGCAAATCAATGCATACTTTATTTATTTCATCATCTTTATGTGATATAAAGTATGCTTGATTAAGCGTATTTTTCTTATTAATAATTTCTTGAATTTCAGAGTAAATTTTATTATACGGAGAGACTTCTATTTTAATATTATCAGAGCTTAATTCATCAAAAATAAATTTACAAATACTCAAACTGTCTTTTCCATAGCTTATTTTTTCATTACCATAGTTTAATAGTATTCTAATTATTTCCTCTTCATATTTTTTTCTTTTTGAATGAGAAGATATCTTTTTTGGCTTTTCTTTTGTAATTGTTTTTCTGCTTTCCGAAAGATTTATCCTTTTTCTTTCTTGATCGATGTCTCTTAATAAAACACTCTCCTTAACATCTAATAATTTACTGCACATTTTACAATATTCAGTTCTTGTAAGATAATCAGGAATTAAAGCTATTGACCTAATAATTTCTTTAATTATTGCTACTCTTTTAATTGGGTCTTTTTCACCTTCAGCATTTAAAATTTTGGCTTTATATGTTATAAAATCAATGGCATTATGATCTAAATAATCAATTAATTTTTCTGTGGTATTTTTCTTTGCAAAAGAATCAGGATCTTCATTTTCTGGGAAAGGTATAACCTTAACATTCATCCCTTCTTTTAGTATCAGATCAACGCTTCTAAATGAAGCTTTAATTCCTGCGGCATCCCCATCAAAAAGAATAGTAATATTTTTTGTAAATCTATTAATTAGCTTGATTTGATCAATAGTTAGTGAAGTTCCAGATGCAGAAACAACATTTTCAATACCTTTTTGATGAAGAGATATTACATCAGTATATCCTTCAACAATAAAGCAGTTGTCTTTTTTACTTATTTCATTTTTAGCAAAATATATTCCGTAAAGAATTTTACTTTTATTATAAATAAGCGATTCAGGCGAGTTTTGATATTTTGCCTTTGCATTTGGGTTTAAAGCTCTGCCACCAAACCCAAGTATTCTACCAGAAAAACTATGAATAGGAAACATGACCCTTTCCCTAAATCTATCAATTAGTCCCTTATTATCAATATCAAGAGCTAATCCAGATTTAATCACATATTCTTGAGAAAATAATTTCTTTGACGCTTCTTGTGTAAATATATCTTTTTGTTTTGGGCTATATCCCAGCTCAAATTTTTGTATTGTATCCTCGCTATATCCCCTTTCTTTAAAATAATTTAATCCGATATTTTTTCCCTCTTCAGATTCCCATAGATTTTTAATAAAAAAATTTTTCGCAAATTTTGAAATTATATAAAGACTATCTTTTTCACTTGCTCTCTCAGCCTGCTCTTCTGTCATTTCTTCTTCGACAATTTCAATATTATATTTTTTGGCTAGATATTTCAGCGCTTCAGGGTAACTGTAGTGTTCTTTCTCCATTAAAAAACTAACACTATTCCCCCCAACACCACAACCAAAGCATTTATAAATCCCTTTTGTTGGAGATACAGTAAAAGAAGGTGTTTTTTCATTGTGAAATGGGCATAGGCCTAAAAGATTAACTCCTCTTTTTTTAAGAGTAACAAAATCAGAAACAACCTCTTCAATGCGTGCAGCTTCAAAAATTTGATCTATTGTTTCTTTTGGTATCATTTTTTTCTTTTAACAACATATTCAACTAGCTGAGTTAATGATTTTTTTGCATCATTATTCTCAAAGTTGTCTAACAATTTAATTGATTCATTAAAATAATAATTCATTTTGCTTTCAGCAAATTCTAGCCCTTTATTTTCTTTGACTAACTCAATTATTTTTTCTACTTTTTTTGAGTTTTTACTATCATTTTTAATAGTATTTATTATAAATTTCTTTTCAACCTTATCAACTTGATTTAAAGTAAATATTAATGGAAGAGTCATTTTTTTTTCTCTTATATCAAGACCAGTTGGCTTTCCTATTAAAGGACTTTGAGTATAATCAAATAGATCATCTTTTATTTGAAAAGCAATTCCAACATTTTCTCCAAACTGCTTCATTATTTCTATATTTTCTTTAGAAGTATTTGCAGAAGAAGCTCCAGACTCACAGCATGCAGCTATTAAAGCTGCCGTTTTTTTCTTAATTATCTCAAAATATACCTCTTCTGTAATATTAAGTTTTCTAGTTTTTTCAATCTGAAGTAATTCTCCTTCACTCATCTCTTTTACGGCCTTACTCATTATTTTTAGTAAAGTAAATTCGTTTTTTTCAACTGCAAGAAGGAGTCCTCTTGATAAAAGAAAGTCTCCCACTAAAACAGAAACCTTATTTTTCCAAAGAGCATTAATTGAAAAAACTCCTCGTCTAAAATTTGATTCGTCAATAACATCATCATGCACAAGAGTTGCCGTATGTAGAAGCTCTATAAGACTTGCAGCGGTATATGAACCATCTTTAATATTACCAAAAAGTTTTGCTGATAGAAATACAAACATAGGTCTCATTTGTTTTCCTTTTCTTTTAATTATATAATGCATTATTTTGTCAAGAAGCGGAACACTTGTTTTTAAAGAAGACTTAAATTTATCTTCAAATAAGTTCATTTCTTTTAAAATAGGTTTTTTTATGTCTTTTATTTTATGCAAAATATTTTAAATTAATGTGAGTTTAAAATTCTAGTTAAAGAATGATTATTATTTTAATTTGTTTACAAGTTGACCGCATGCCGCATTAATATCTTTGCCTTTACTTCTTCTAAGATTAACAACAATATTTTTTTCCTCAAGATATTTAATAAACATATCTGTTTGTTTATTTGTTGATTTTTTATAAGGAAGACCATCTACCGTGTTATATTCAATTAGGTTCACCTTTGAAGGAGTCTTTTTACATAATTTCAAAAGCTTACTAGCATCTTCAATACTATCATTTATACCATTAAACAAAATATATTCATATGTTACTCTAGTTCCTGTTCTCTCATAAAAGTATTTAATTGATTCTTCAAGTTTTGCGATATTTATTGATTGATTTATCGGCATGATTTCATCTCTTTTTTTGTCGTCTGCTGTATGTAGGCTTAGCGCAAGATTAAATTTTACTTCATCATCAGCTAGCTTTTTTATCATTTTTGCTATTCCGGCAGTTGAAACTGTTATTCTTTTTGGAGACATAGAAAGGCCATCTTTACTTGAGATTAAATTAATACTTTTAATTAAATTATCATAGTTTAATAGAGGCTCTCCCATTCCCATATAAACAATATTGCTTAATGGTCTTCCAAAATTTTGTTTGGCTTCCTCATTAAGAATAAAAACTTGATCATATATCTCGCCAAAATCTAAGTTTCTTTCTAATTTAAGCGTGCCAGTTGCACAAAATGTACAAGAAAGACTGCAGCCGGCCTGAGAAGAAACACAAGCAGTTAATCTTTTTCTTGATGGGATTAAGACTCCTTCAACTAATTTGTTATCGAATAGCTTAAGGCTGTATTTAATAGTTCCGTCACTACTTTTTTCTGATTTGTGAATTGTAAGTGCATTAATTGAAAAATAATTTTTAAGTAATTCTCGGTCTGAAATAGATAATGAAGTCATCTCATCAAAATTACATGCTTTTTTCTTCCACAGCCATTCATAAACTTGCTTAGATCTAAATTTAGCAATTCCATGTTTTTTAAAAAACAAAGAAAGTTCTTCTATACTTAAATTTCTTATATTTTTCTTTTTTAGCATGAGCCCATTATTTTCTTTTGCTATAATTTACTTCTAAGTAAAATAATCACGAGTCAATCAAGCTTTCTGCTAGATTTAAATCAATTGGATATGTGATTTTTATATTTTTTATTTCCCCTTCAATGGTTATTATTTTGCCACCTATTGCTTCAAAAACAGAAGCATCATCAGTAAACTCTTGTTTATATTTTTGATTGTACGCTTTTAAAATATTTTCAAAAATAAAACATTGAGGTGTTTGAACCTTAAAGTAATTTTTTCTATTCAACGACTTTGATGTTGATTGATTAATTTTTCTTATTGATTCAGAAATTGGAAGAACAGGTAGAACTCCATGATTATTTGATACTTTTTTAATTAAAGTATCTATTATTTTTTTTGAAATCAATGGCCTTACTCCATCGTGAATTAAAACTATTCCTGTATTATTTATGTATCTAAGCCCATTTTGGACAGATTTAAACCTGTTTTCCCCACCCTCAACTAATTTGTGATTAATTTTAAAGTTATACATTTTGCATAGATCAATCCATTCAGTTATATAATTTTTGGAGATGACAACAATTATTTTGTCAAGGTGAGAAAACTTCTCAATGGTATGCATTAATATTGGTTTGTTTTTTATTAATAAAAACTGTTTTGGAGTTTTTTCGTTTAATCTTTCTCCAGAACCCCCAGCAACAATTAATGCAGTTTTTTCCATCTTATAAAATTAACATAGCATCCCCAAATGTGTGGAATTTATATTTCTTTTTCACTCCTTCTTTATAGGCTTTCATTAAAAGATCATAGCCAGAAAATGCTGAAACCTGCATCATTAAAGAAGATTTTGGAAGATGAAAATTGGTAACCATACAAGATGCAATTTTAAAATCATAAGGAGGGAAAATGAAAATATTTGTCCATCCATCAAATGGGATAACCATATTTTTTGTTGACACAGATGTCTCTAAACTTCTCATCACAGTTGTTCCAACAGCACATACTTTTTTTCTGTTTTTTAGTGCAACATTAATTTTTTCAGATGCATCTTTATTTATAATCATTTGTTCAGATTCCATTTTATGTTTTGAAAGATCCTCAACCATAATAGGAGAAAATGTGCCTAAACCAACATGAAGTGTTAGTTCGGAGAACTCTATTCCTTTGATTTGCATTTTTAGCATTTGGGTTTTGCTTAGATGGAGGCCAGCTGTTGGAGCAGCAACAGCACCTTCATGTTTTGCAAAAACTGTTTGATATCTTTCAGTATCTTGGCTTGTTGGCTCACGTTTTATGAAACTTGGTAATGGTGTTTTACCAAGAGAATTTAATGTTTCTTTAAATTCTTCATGTGTTCCATCGTATAAGAAACGCAAAGTTCTTCCTCTTGATGTAGTATTATCTATTACCTCAGCAATTAATTCATCATTTTCTCCAAAAAATAATTTATTTCCAATTCGGATTTTTCTGGCTGGATCAACTAGAACATCCCAAAGTCTATTTTTTTTATTTAACTCTCTAAGAAGGAAAACCTCAATCCTTGCTCCAGTTTTTTCTTTGTTAGCATAAAGTCTTGCCGGAAAGACCTTTGTGTTATTTATACATACAATATCTCCATCATCAAAATAGTCAATGAGGTCAGATACTTTTTTGTGTTCTATCTCTCCACTACTTCTGTGGAGAACCATTAATTTTGCATCATCTCTATTTTTTGCAGGACTATCAGCAATAAGTTTTTCAGGAAGATCGAAGTTGAACATCGATAATTTATATTTCATATTGGAAATTTTTTAGGATTGCAAATATAATGCATTGACAAGGCTATGTCAAGGGCTAATAACTGTTAAGTTTTTTTCGAACTGATTTATTGTCAAACTATCTTTTAAGCTATACTCGCCAATTTCTTCTCGCTTTAAGCTACTCAGGAAACCTCCATTTTTTAATTTTAACCCAAAATCATTTGCAATTGAACGAATGTATGTTCCTTTACTACATTTAATAATAAATTCAAATTTTGGCAAATTAATATTATTAATTTCAAAATTATTTACTGTGACTTTTCTTTCTTTTACTTTCACCTTTTCACCTCTTCTCGCTTTTTTATAAAGTCTTTCACCTTTAATTTTTATAGCGGAAAATAAAGGTGGTTTTTGTAAAATATCACCTATAAAAGATTCTGAAACTTTATGTATCATCTCATGAGTTATGCCAGATAAATCAAACTTTTCATCTATTTCTGTTTCCAAATCAAATGAAGGAGTTTTTGCACCAAGAGTTATTTCGCCAGTATATGTTTTTTGAAGATCTTGAATTTTAGAAATTTTTTTCGTGTATTTTCCCGTACAAATAATTAATAACCCAGTTGCCAATGGATCTAATGTGCCAGCATGCCCTACTTTAATTTTTTTTAAATCGAATTTAGCTCTAATTAAGTTTTTTATTTTTTTAACTACATCAAATGAGGTCCAGTTTTTTTCTTTATTTATTAATATTACTATGCCCTCTTCAATGCTTTTTTTTGAGAGACTTAATTGGTTATTGAGCATTTTATATAGTTGAGGCTATCGCAATTATCCCAACAATAAAACAATAAATAGAAAAGTACTTTAACTGACTATTTT
>CAZJXE010000014.1:0-14121 GCA_964549835.1 uncultured Weeksellaceae bacterium | reverse complement strand
CTTGATGGTGATTCACCAAAAAGAAAAGCATCTTTCCTAACTTGATCATTTGTTTGTATGCTAAAGCCTAAATTGTTGTGCATAGAACTTTCTAGAAGAGTAATAAATAATCCACCATCAGACACATCGTGAGCAGATAAAATCAGTTTATTTTTTATTAGAGATGAAACACTTGTCTGTAAATCAAATTCTATATCAAGATCAAAGAAAGGAGTAGTTGACTCATTAAATTTATGATACGAAACTAAATATTCAGAACAATTAATATCGTTTAGTGATTCTCCTAATAAATATATTGATGAATCTTTTTGTTCAAAAGCTAAAGTTGTTATATCATCTTTATTTTCAACTATTCCAAGCATTCCTATTGTAGGAGTTGGAAATACAGGAATTTCTACCCCATCAACTGATGATTGATTATAAAAACTGACATTTCCACCAGTTACAGGAGTACTAAATTTTCTACAAGATTTTGCCATTCCTTTTATTGATCCAACAAATTGCCAATATACTTCTGGATTGTAAGGATTACCAAAATTTAAACAATTAGTAATTGCCGAGGGAGATCCACCTGAACAAACAATATTCCTAGCAGCTTCAGCAACAGCCATTGCACAACCCTCTTCAGGATTAGCATTTACCATTCTAGCATTACAATCAACAGTCATTGCTAATGCTTTATTTGAATCTTTTAAATTAACTATTCCTGCATCAGTTGGAAAGTTAGTTGACATATTAGCAGTACCAACCATAGAATCATATTGCTCATATACAAACCTTTTAGAAGCTATATTATGATTAGCAGTTAAAAATTTAGCAACCTCTACTAAATCTTCTGGCTCATTTATATCATTAATATTAAACTTTTGAAACCTCTTAAAATATTCTGGCTCAGAGTACTCTCTTTCATAAACAGGAGCTCCACCGCCTAAAACTAAATCAGAACAAGGAACATCAGCAACTAATTTATCATGCATAAAATATTGCACTCTTTCTCCGTCAGTAACAACACCAATTTCTTCGCAAGAAAGATCCCATTTATCAAAAATTTCCTTCACAACATTCTCCTTCCCTTTTTCAACAACAACTAACATTCTTTCTTGAGATTCTGATAATAAAATTTCCCAATCCTTCATGTTTTCTTGTCTTGTTGGGACTTTATCTAAATTAATTATCATACCATGATTTCCAGCAGCACTCATCTCATTTGTTGAACAAGTAATACCTGCAGCTCCCATATCTTGCATTCCAACAATAGCATCAGTTTTAGCAAGTTCTAATGTAGCCTCCAATAATAATTTTTCTTGAAAAGGATCTCCTACTTGAACAGCAGGTAAATCTTCTGCAGAATCTTCGGTAATGTCCTTAGAAGCAAATGATGCCCCATGAATACCATCTTTACCAGTTCTAGAACCAACAATAAAGATTGGATTACCTGTTCCTGATGATGTTGCAGATATCATATCTCCTTTTTTCATAATACCAGCTGAAAAAGCATTAACAAGAGGATTTGTATTGTAGCAATCATCAAAAAAAACTTCTCCACCAACTATTGGAATTCCAAATGCATTTCCATAATCACCAATACCTTTGGAAACTCCCTTTAACAACCATTTTGTTCGGTCTAAATCAATATTCCCAAAGCGAAGAGAGTTTAATTGAGCAATAGGTCTAGCTCCCATTGTAAAAATATCTCTATTAATACCTCCAACTCCAGTTGCAGCGCCTTGATAAGGTTCTAAAGCAGATGGATGATTGTGTGATTCAATTTTAAAGCAACATGCAAGTCCATCACCTATGTCAACAAGACCTGCGTTCTCCTCACCTGCTTCAACGAGCATATGAGGACCATCTTTAGGTAATTTTTTAAGCCAAACAATTGAATTTTTATATGAACAATGTTCTGACCACATTACACCAAAAATACTGAGTTCACAAAAGTTGGGAGTTCTTCCTAAAATTTCCTTGATTCTTTCAAATTCTTCTGGTAAGAGACCCATTTCTTGAGCTTGCTCTACTGTAGAAAAATCATTATCATTATTCATATAAAAAATAGTTTTTAATGTTAAAACAAATATATAATTTACAATATTGTCTTTTCACAAACTAATAGCTTTTCAAAAGATGTTTTAAACAATTTATTAAAAAATTTTAGGATTATAAAAATCTATAATTTTACCTTGACAGTCTTTATAGGCATCCTCGATGTATTGCATATCTAAATTAAAATCTCCAGTCGGCATGATTTGATCAAAAGCACCAATTGTTTTAGTTTTATAATCAAGTTTACATAAAACTATTGGAACATTCGATTTTAGTGCAATATGATAAAAGCCTGTTTTCCATTTTAAAACTCTGCTCCTTGTTCCTTCAGGAGCTATTGCTAATCTTAATATATTTGATTTGTTAAATTTTTCTACTATTTGATCAACTACATTGTGACTTTTGTTCCTGTAAACTGGTATCCCTCCATTTAATTTTAATAATGTTCCAATAATGGGATAAAAAACTTCACTTTTAATTAAATATTTTGGATGTATCTTTTGAATATATCCATAACATCTACCGATTAAAAAATCCCAATTAGAAGTGTGTGGTGCAGCGATTATAATACATTTCTTGGGATAAGTTACTTTATCTTCAACATTCCAACTATTTATTTTAAAAATTAATAATGATAGTAATCTCAACATCTTTACATTTTATACAAAGAAACAATAATTTAAAATACTTTGATCAAAAATTGTAAATTTGCGTCAATAAAACCTCATAAGATGAATGCTAAAAAAATCACATTAATTCTTATTCCGATAAATATCATACTTGCCTTCTTTGTATATGACAGTATAACTAGTGAAGTTGAATTTAATAAACAAGCAAAAGAAAGAATTGCTGAAAATGTTCAGAAACTCAAAGATTTAAGAACTTTACAAATTGCATACAAAAAAGAGAATGATGTTTTTGCCGACAATTTCAATTCTCTTCTTGATTTTTTAGAAAATGACTCAACAACTATAATTAAATCAGTTGGTGAAACACCAGACTCTCTTGTTAATGGAAAACAAATCACGGATGCTCAAGCTTTAGAAATGGGATTAATAAGCAGAGATACTTTATATGTTTCTGCCAAAGAATCTATTTTTGATGAAAACTATATTAAAAGTAGAGACAATAAATATCCTTTTGACATTAACACTTTATCAATAATTCCTTTTACTGAACAAAAATATAATATAGATGCAAATGTTATAGAGAAAGGAAAAGTAAATGTACAGGTATTTGAAATCTCTGCTGCCTTCAAGCATGTTTTTAATGGCTTAGATGCCGAAAACAAAAAATATGATTTAAATAGCTTATTAAAAGTTGGGTCAATGACTGAAGCATCATTAAATGGTAATTGGGGAGAATAATTCTAAAATACTTATCAAAGATGGTTCTTTTGATGCTAATCAAATATCTGACTACCATCTTTCCATTGAATTAGGTAAAAAAAATGTTTCATATTGTATTATAGATCCAAAAAAGCATAGGTGTTTACTTTTATTTTCTAAAGACTATGATTTTGAAAATCTATTTAGCTTTATTAATAATGATAATTTCATTACAAAAAGATTTTTCTCAAAATCTATTGCAATAGCAAACTTTCCTAATACTTTAGTTCCAATAGAATTGTATAATGAGAAAGATAAAGAAAAATTATTTGAGCTAAATCATATTCCAAACGATATAATTTTAACTGATAATTTAAAAAATGAAATAGTTAATATTTATTCTATCCCCAAGCTTATTTATCAAACAATTAATAACCTTATACCAGAGGCAAAGCTAAATGCTCAAAGTTCTGTTTTAATAAACAACTTCTTAAACTACAATCAGATGAAAGAAACAATGTTTCTTTATTTAAAAGAAAGTTTTGTTAATATAATAATTACAAAGAATGAAAAATTATTGTTTCAGAATAAGTTTGAATATAAAACTAAAGAAGACTTATTATTCTATGTGTTATTCTGTATTCAGCAAAATAACATGTCTAATGAAGAAATTAAAACTATCGTTTTTGGCAATATTAAAAAAGAAGAATTCAATATCCTTTATGATTATATCAGAAATATTGAATATGGTAATAAACTAAAAGATATTAGTTGTGGAAATGAATTTAGTAGTATACAAGAGCATTGTTATAATATATTGTTTCGCCAATATTTATGCGTATAATTTCAGGAATTCATAAAGGGAGAAGAATTATTGCTCCTAAAAATTTACCTGTAAGGCCAACAACGGATAGAGCAAAAGAAAGTCTTTTTAACATCTTGGAAAATAAATATATACTAGAAGAAAAAAAAATATTAGATCTCTTTTGTGGCACCGGAAATATTAGTTTTGAATTTTCATCAAGATATAAATCAGAAATTACAGCTGTAGATATTAATAAAAAGTGTATTCGGTTTGTTGAAAAAATAAATAAAGAATTAAATCTAAATATAAAAACAGTTTTACAAGACTGTTTTAAATTCATAAAAAAAAATAAAAATAACTATGATGTTATTTTTTTAGATCCTCCTTATGATTATGACAAATACTATGAAATAAAAGATTTAATTTTAGAAAATGAAATAATTAATAAGAATGGTTGCCTAATTATTGAACATGATAAAAGAATAAAGTTTGATGAAAAAAATACAGATGTTAGAAAATATGGTAATGTTTTTTTTACTATGTTTAATTTATAACACGCTATGAACAAAATCGCAGTTTTTCCTGGTTCATTTTCTCCATTTACATATGGACACTTATCAATTATTGAAAGAATGCTTCCTTTATTTGATAAGATTGTAGTAGCGGTCGGAGTAAATTCTTTAAAAAATAATAGCTACCCAACAGACAAAAATTTAATCTGGATAAAAAATATTTTAAAAAATCATAAAAATATTGAAGTTATAAGCTATAAAGGATTAACAGTGGAAACATGTCATAAACTAAATGCAAATTACATCATTAGAGGAGTAAGAGATGAAAAAGATTTTGAATTTGAAAAAAAAGTAGCTCAAAACAATAAAGAATTAAATGCAGATGTTGAAACGCTTTTAATAACTACATTACCAAAATACTCGCATATTTCATCATCAATTGTAAGAGATATAGTTAAAAATAACGGAGATATTAGCAGACTTATACCAAACAGTAAAGATTTAAAATCTTTTTTTGAAATATAATTATTTCTTTTTTGAAAGAAACGATAGTAATTTCATAACAGCTATACCCCTATGGCTAATTTTTCCTTTTTCAATATTATCCATTTGAGCAAAAGTATGATTTGAAGCATCTGGCAGAAAAATAGGATCATATCCAAATCCATCATTTCCAATGCGCTCTTTTGTAATAATACCTTTACATATTCCTTCAAATATAAATTCCTCACCATTAATAATTAAAGCAATTACTGTGATAAATTTTGCACTTCTATTTTTGACCATTTTTAACTCACTTAACACTTTCTCAATATTATCATCAGCTATACATTCTGGTCCTGCATACCTAGCAGAATAAACTCCCGGAGCTCCATTTAGAGCTTCTATTTCTAATCCAGTATCATCAGCAAAACAATTTAAACCAAATTTAGAATATATATGTCTAGCTTTTAATAATGCGTTACCTTCTAAAGTTGCTTCTGTCTCATCTATTTCATCATGAAAATCAATATCTTTTAAACTTTTAACATTATATTTTTTTGAAATAAGGCTTCTAATTTCAACCAACTTATTCTTATTATTTGTTACAAAAACTATATTCATTATTTATTATGATATTTTTCATTTCTAATAATAGTAAATGCTCTATAAAGCTGTTCAACAAAAAACAATCTTACCATTTGATGAGAAAAAGTCATTTTAGACAGAGATAACTTTTCATTTGAAATAGAATACATTTCGTCCGAAAATCCATAAGGACCTCCTACTACAAAAACAATTCTTTTAAAACTTTTCATCATAAATGATTCTATTTTAGCTGAAAAATCAATTGAATTGTATGACTTTCCTTTTTCATCTAATAAAACTATGTAATCCCCATGAATTATTTGTTTTTTAATGAGTTTAGCTTCCTTAAGCTTTTGTTCATTAACATTTATATTCTTAGAGTTTTTAAGTGCTGGAATTTCTAAATGATTAAAATCAATATAATGATTTAATCTATTAATAAAATCTAACAGTAAATTTTGCATTTTTTCACCTTTGGTAGTGCCTGTAGATAATAATAAAATCTTCATTATTTTGTATTTTTGACAATATTAGTAATTTGCAGTAAATGATAGATAAAGAACTCAAAAAATTTGTTAAAGAATCCCTAAAAGAAGATATTAAAAGTGGAGATCACACTTCCTTGGCATGTATAGATGCTAAGAATAATAGCTCAGCAATATTATTAGCAAAAGACAATGGTATAATTGCTGGTATTGAGTTAGCAAATTACATATTTAATGAAGTTGATAGTAAATTAAATATCAAATCTAATTTTAGAGATGGAAACACAGTTAAGAAAGGTGATATAATAATGAATATTAGCGGTAACACACAATCTATTTTAAAAGCCGAAAGACTTGTTTTAAATTGTATGCAGCAAATGAGTGCAATTGCAACTAAGACAAACAATATTAGTAAAAAAATCTCTTCAACAAATACGAAAATTTTAGACACAAGAAAAACAATTCCACTTAATAGAAAGATTCAAAAGTGGGCTGTTAAGATAGGAGGTGGTAAAAATCATAGATTTGCTTTGGATGATATGATCATGATTAAAGATAATCACATTGACTATTGTGGGGGAATTACCCAAGCGATAAAAAAAACAAAAATATATCTTAAACAAAATAATTTAAATCTTGATATAGTAGTTGAAACAAGGAATATCAAAGAAATTAAAGAAGTAATTAATGAAGGGGGAATCAAGAGAATTTTACTTGATAACTTTAATTTTGATGACACTAGAAATGCTGTAAAAATCATTGATAATAAATTTGAAACAGAATCATCTGGTGGTATTACTGAAACTAATATATTGAAATATGCTAAATGTGGTGTTGATTATATATCCTTGGGAGCATTAACACATAGTATTAAAAATTTCGATTTAAGCTTAAAAGCAAAATGAGCAATTTTAGTTTAATTGATACATTAAAAAAAATAAAACCTGTAGGATTTAGTGGCTTAAGTATATATGATGTAACAATATTCTTTTTTAAAGGATTACAGGAAGGTGCTATTACAACCAGAGCATCATCATTAGCATTTAACTTTTTTTTAGCTTTCTTCCCTTCTATTATTGTTTTTTTTACTTTGATTCCATATATTCCAATAGATGGTTTTCAAGAAACATTAATGGAAATTATTTCCAATATTTTACCTCCGTCAACAAATGTAGCTACATTCGAAACATTAGAAGATATTATAAATAATCAAAGAGGAGGCTTATTATCAATTGGATTTATTCTTGCACTATATTTTTCAACTAATGGAATGAGTTCATTAATACAGGCCTTTAACTCATCATATCACATTAGAGAAAGTGAATCTATACTAAAACATCAACTACTTTCAATAATTCTTACTATTATTCTTTCAGCCTTAGTCTTTTTAACTATAATTTTAATAATTTTTGGAAAGGCTACAATTCTATATCTCATTGAGTATCAAACAATAAGCCAAAATCAAATTACCCTTTTAAATATTGCCAAATGGGTAATTCTTATTTTCATGCTTTTTATAGCCATCACAACAATATTTAATTTGGGTCCTTCAATAAAGAGTAAAACCAAAATCTTCTCTCCTGGAGCATTACTTGCAACATTATTTATAATTTTAACATCTGTTGTCTTTAGTTATTATATTGATAATTTTTCTCAATACAATAAAATATATGGTTCTATTGGAACTTTAATTATTATATTGCTATGGATATATTTCAATGCTATCATTTTATTAATTGGCTTTGAATTAAATGCAAGTATTATAAATGCAAAAAAAAATCTAAATAAATAAGAATGAAAAATTACATCCTAATCTTTTTTATACTAATTTCTAATTTTATTTTTTCGCAAGAAAAATATAATCCTCTAGAAAAACCTAACACTTATAGTAATATAGATAATCCTAATTATTGGAAAAATAAAATGCCTCATCCAGGATATTGGCAACAAGATGTATATTATAATATAAAAGCCGAAATTGATGAGGAAACAGATATAATTGATGCATATCAAGAGCTAAGCTATTGGAACAATTCGCCTGACACTCTAAATTATGTTTATTTTCATTTATATCAAAATGCCTTTCAACCAGACTCATATTACGATAAACTTCAAAAAGAAAATGGAAAAAACCCAAAATATGGAAAATATGAATCAAAAAAACTAGGGACAACAATTGAAATGATAACTATTAGTGGAATGAATGTCAAAAAAGAGCTTGATAATACAATTCTTAAAGTTTTTCTAATTGAACCACTAAAACCAAATGAAAAAATAACTTTTGAAATTAAATTCAAAACATATTTTGACAACGAAGAAGTAAGAAGAAGAATGAAGTCTTATGATGCATGGGGATATAGGCATTACAATGGAGTTCATTGGTACCCTAGAATATCTGTTTATGATGCTAAATTTGGATGGACAACTGATCAACATCTTGGTAGAGAATTTTATGGAAACTTTGGAACCTTTGATGTAGAATTAACTTTTGCATCAAATTTTATTGTTGAAGCAACAGGTAACTTAATAAATAGAGATGAAGTTTTACCAGAGGATTTAAGAAAAAAACTGGATGTAAAAAACTTTAAAGATAAACCATTCAATTCTCCCCCATCAACAATAATTGAATATAATAAAGAAGAGCATAAAACATGGAAATATCATGCGGAAAATGTTCATGACTTCGCATTTACTGCAGATCCAACATATAGAATTGGTGAATCATGGTGGGAAGATAAGGTGTGTTACTCATTAGTACAAGAGCCACATGCAAGCAAATGGCAAAATGCAGCAAGTTTTGGAGCAGAATGCTTAAGAGTTTTTTCTGAAGATTTTGGAAGATATGTATGGCACAAAGTAATTGTTGCTGATGCAAGAGACGGAATGGAGTATCCAATGATTACATTAGATAGCGGTACTGACCCTGGCTATAGAGATTTACTAGCTCATGAGATTGGACATATGTGGTTCTTTGGCCAAGTAGGAAACAATGAAACATATAGAGCTCTACTAGATGAAGGGTTTACTGAATTTCTTACAGCTTGGGCAATGATAGAAATTGATGGAGAAAATGTGGTAGAAGACCTGCCAAAAGATAATTACAGAAAAAAATTCCACAAACCTCAAAAAGCAATTGATACTGAAGTTTATAATGCATATATAGAGTCTGCTACTAGAAGAACTGACCCAATAATTTCAACACATTCAGACTGCTTTAATGGTGCATTAGGTCATGGAGGTGGATATAGACAAGTATATTATAAAACTGCTACTATGCTCTATAATCTTCAATATGTATTAGGAGATGAATTATTCTTAGATGCAATGAAACATTATTTTAACTCCTGGAAAATTGCTCATCCTTATAATGAAGATTTTAGAAATTCAATTATCCAGTATACAAATGTTGATTTAAATTGGTTTTTTGATCAATGGCTAGACACAGATAAAAGATTGGATTATTCTGTTAAACTTAAAAAGAATCAAGGCTCAGATATAATTTTATTTAAAAGAAAATTAGGAATGCAAATGCCAATTGATTTTACCGTTATTGCTAATGATTTAAAAGAATATAAGTATCATATTCCTAACAACTGGTTTATTAAAAAAACAGATGCAAAGGTTCTTCCAAAATGGCATGGATGGGATAAATTAAACCCTAAATATGAAGTTTCATTAGATATTCCATCTGGAATAAATGAAGTTATAATTGATCCAACAACAAGATTTGGGGATATATATATGCCTGACAACAGCTCAAAAATTAATAAAACTTATAGTTTTGATCACCTCTTATACCAAAGAGCCGATTGGAGAAATTATGAAGTAAAGTATAGACCTAATTTATGGTGGAATTCATATGATGGAATTAAAATTGGAATTAATCTTAATGGTGGGCATTTAAATCATCACCATCTATTTGATGTAAATTTTTGGGTTAATACTGGACAATTACAAGATGAAAATATAATAAATAAAGAAAACTACGATCTTTATTCTTATAGGCTCAATTACAATACTAATCTTGATAATTACATGAAGTATGCCAGAATTAAATTAAATAGTACATTCTTAGCTGGTTTACACTCTAATAGCATGTCTTTTTCAAAATATACATTAGATAAAAAAACCGAATTAAAAATTGGATTACTTTCATACTATAGAACAAAGGCAGAAAACTATATGTTATATCCTTATCTATGGAATATAAATAAATTAAATAACAGAATAGATCTTTCTTTGGAACATAAATATAATTTTAAAAATATTTCAGGTAAAATTGAACTAAGCACTATGAGCTCAGCCTTATTTTCAGATTATAACTACAACAAATTTATTCTAAAAAACACTAACAATACATCAATTTTTAATTTAGGATTAAAGTCAAGATTTTTTATTCAAATAGGAACTGGTAATAATTGGGCATCTGAAAGCAAATTACATTTTGCAGGAGCTAATAATGAAGAATTAATGAATAATGAATTTACAAGATCATCAGGATTTATTCCAAACGAATATCTTGGTTTTGGTTCTTCAATTAATAATTTTCATCATAGCGGTGGGCTTAATCTAAGGGGTTACTCTGGCTATTTAGTTCCCCAAGAGGAAAATGGAAATATAGAATCATTTAATTATTCTGGAAAAAGTGGACTTGCATTAAATTTAGAAATTGATCTTTCTAGATATTTTCATGTTCACTTTATGAATAATGATTTAAAAACATACATTTTTGGGGATGCTGGAATTATTACAAATAAGGATATTAATAGCACTAATTACACAGACATTTTTACTGATTTAAGAGCTGATGCAGGAGTGGGTTTCACATATTCAATAAGAGCATTACCTAAAATGAAGCCCCTAGTATTAAGATTAGATCTACCATTTTTTCTTAATAGACCACCTGCAAATGAAGATTATCTAGAGATGAGATGGTTAATAGGAGTAAATAAATTATTCTAATAATGAACGGTAAAAAATTTGTTTTTATATCTGGGCTTCATAGAAGCGGGACATCACTGTTTTATAAAATACTTGATTCTCAAGAAAAATTTTCAGCTCTTACTAATACTAATGAAATTGAAGATGAAGGACAGTTTGTTCAAAGTGTTTATCTTCCTGCATTTAATTTTGGAGGTGTAGGAAGATTTGGATTTAATGAAGCATCGGCATTAGATGAAACATCTGATTTAATAACGAATAGTAATCGCGAAAAACTATATGAAGAATGGTCAAGATTTTGGGATAAAGAAAAAGAATATTTAGTTGAAAAATCTCCTCCAAATATTACGAAAACTAGATTTCTTCAAGAAATGTTTCCAAATAGCTTTTTTATAAATATTACCAGACACCCTATTGCAACATCTTTAGCTTCTCAAAAATGGTCAAAAACATCACTTGATTCGCTAATAGACCACTGGATAGTGTGCCATAAAATCTATAACAATGATAAAGATTTACTCAAACGTTGTATAAATTTTAAATACGAAGATTTAATAGAAAACACGGATGAAACACTAAAAATGATCTCTGAATTTCTTGAAACTAAAATCATGATTCCTAAAATTGAAATTAGAAAAGGAATTAATCAAAAATATTTTAAAATGTGGGAGAAAAAAAAGAATAGTTTTTTTTCTAAAAGAAAAATTAAAAAAATTATTGACAAGTATGAAAATGAAGTAAATAATTTTGGATATAGTTTAATAGAGTATTAAAATGCATAAACAATTAATCATATCCATTGGGACAGGTAGATCTGGAAGTGCTTCTTTATCAGCTTTCTTATCAGAACAAAAAAATATGAGAATACTTCATGAAGGAAGACTTGATGAAAAAAAAATAAGAAAGCTTCTTAAGTGGAAAAATGATGAAGAAGAATTATTTAAGTGGCTAGACTATTTGATAGAATATGATCAAAAAACAGAATATATAGGAGATACAGGAATGTACTATCTTCCATATATTGATGCTATTATAAATAGATATAAAGATGTTAAAGTTATTGGACTTGTAAGAAATAAAAAAGAAGTTGTAGATAGCTTTCTCAAAAAAACTAAAGGAAGAAATCATTGGTATAATCATGATGGAAAAAAATGGCAAAAAGATGACAGATGGGATGAATGTTTTCCAAAATATGAGATTAAGGATAAAAGAAAAGCAATAGAAGAATACTATGACAGCTATATCAGAACTACAGATGAACTTGAAAAAAAATATCCTAAAAAAATAAAGATTTGGGATATAAAAGACTTTAATAACACATCAACAAAAAATGAAATTCTTGATTTTATAAACTATCGAAATGAAAGAATAATTAATAAAGAATTTAAAAAAAATACCAAAATCAAATCTCAAAAAGAATTCCTTCTTAAAAAAATTAAAGAATGGTTCTCAGCATAACAATTTGTACATATAATAGACTTGAATATTTAAAAAAATGTTTAAACTCTATACTTGATCAAACAAAATCTAATCCCGAGATTGAAATAAATATTATAGATAATAACAGTACAGATAAAACAAAAGAATACATATATACAATGCAAAAGTCATTTCCTGAACTAAACTATTATGTTGAGAAAAAACAAGGAATAAGTTTTGCCAGAAATCTTTCATTTGAAGTATGTAAAGGAGAATACTTGGCTTTTGTAGATGATGATGCAGTTATTAATAAAAATTGGCTCATATCTCTTCTTAATGAACTAAAAAATAAAAACCCAAATATTGTTTATGGAGGCCCTATATATCCCAAATTTGAAAATGAACCCGAAAAATGGATTGACAAAAATTATTTTGTAAGGAAATTTAAGGACTCTGATGGTTTTTTAGGAACAATTAAATCAAAAGAAGGGTTTTCTGGAGGCAATATGTGTATTTCTAAAAATCTTTTTTTAAAAAGTGAAAAATTTAATACAGAAATTGGAATGACTGGTGGAAATCTTGGTTTAGGTGAAGAACCTGACTTTTTCTACAAGCTTATAAAGAAAAACAAAGAAATCAAGTTGTTTAATATTTCAGAAATGAGTATTACACATAGCGAAGCCGGCTATAAATTAGAAAAAAAATATCTAAGAGAAAGAATAATTTTAAATGCAAATCAATTTACTAAAAGAACTCTTTTTCATGAAAACATTATTACGTCAATAATAATTTTAAAAATTAAAGTATTCATTCAATTTTTTAAGCTTATAGTCAGTCTATTTCTTCAATTCATTATACCAAATCATAAATTTAAATTTTTAAAATCTTATTGGATAATTCGGGGAATAGTAAAAGCTATTTTTTAAATATTCTTAAATAAATATCACTAATTAATTTATTTATATCATCAGATAAATTAGCCTTAACACAAATTGAAATAAATAAAGTTGCTGACAATATTGTTTTGACAGCTATACTTAAAAAGATATTATCAAAATCGAGCTTAAAGCATATTAAATAAACTAAGATTAATAGTATAATAGTTAATAAGGTTTTTAAAGTAAAGGGCTGTATTTGAATCTTATTATAAATAATTATCAATCTAATAAGGTTAAAGAAAATAATTGAAAAAGCAGTTGCCATAGCAGCACCATTTATTCCAAAAATCGGAATTAAAAGAAAATTCAATAATACCGTTATAGCCAAAAGAATAAGGTTAGTATATAAGTCATATTTATAATACTTAGAATTAACAATTATTGCACCATTTACTCCACATGACATATTTACAAGTTGAGCTAAACCTATATAAAAGACCACCCATTTCCCATAAGAAAACTTTTCTGGTAATAATGAAAGAACATCATCAATATTTAACCAAACTACCAAAAATAAAAGCCCAGATACAATTAATTGATTAATAGCTGATTTTGAATAAATCATATCAATTTCTTTAATAT
>CAZJXE010000013.1:0-14726 GCA_964549835.1 uncultured Weeksellaceae bacterium | reverse complement strand
TACTTTTTCTAATTTATTACTAGAAAAATTAAACATTTTACCATTTACTTTAAGCCTTGTATTATTAACCAGTTCTTGCAAACTATCTTTATCATTACATGCTGCTAAAGACAATCCTACGAATGCACTAGCTCCTAAAGCTGCCTGAAGGAAATCAATTCTTTTCATTTGAAGTTTTTAAACTATTTATGTTCAAATATAATATGAATGTAAGCTAAAATTTATTTGTATTAATAGTATTTTTCCAAAAATGAAGATAAATTTTACTGTTTTAAGTTTATTGCTTGTTTTTCATATAACTGCTCAGAATAAATCAGAACTTTATATTAAGAAGTATAAGGATATTGCTATTTCAGAAATGAATAGCTATGGAATTCCAGCTAGTATAACTCTAGCACAAGGAATTCTTGAAAGTGGAAATGGCGAAAGTAGATTAGCAGTTGATGGAAATAATCATTTTGGAATAAAATGTCATAATAACTGGAATGGAGAAACAATTATTGAAGATGATGATGAAAAAGGAGAATGTTTTAGAAAATATTCAAATGTTGGTGATTCATTTAGAGATCACTCTTTATTTTTAAAAGAAAGAGGTAGATATGAATTTTTATTTGAATATAAGATAACTAATTATAAAAAATGGGCAAAAGGATTAAAAAAAGCCGGTTATGCTACAAATCCAAAATATGCTTCATTATTGATTGATATTATTAAAAAATATAATCTCACACAATACGATAATTTAAGCTCAGACAGAAAAAAAATATTTTTATCAAATATTTATGGTGCTCCATATTTATTAGGGTTTGGTATAAATTATTTTAATAATGAAAGTTTTATTGATTGTAAAATACAAAGTTCATTTGTATTGTTAAATAAAGCATCTTTATCTTACAATAAACTTTTGTTTAAAAAAATATTTGTAGGAGTAAACTCAGGAGTTGTATTTGAAAAAATTGATTTGAAAACTAATTTTGGAATACAAATTAGTCATATTGATAGATTAATTGAAAAAAGAAATAAATTGCAAAAGATTACATTTGGTTTAGATTTGCTTTTTGATGATGTATTTATGTTAAATGAAATAGATTATCTTCCTTATATTTCAGTTTCTTTCTTATTCTAGTTCAAAATTGTAGAGTATTTTATTTCTTGTAAGTAGAATATTAATACTTTCATTATTTGATAAATTAGTTACGGTATATGTTCCGTCATACTTTAAAGGAGTTCCTTTAACAATCGCGTTTCCTTTTAATAAAATAATTTCTTTTTCTGTTTCTATTATAATATACTTTTTATAGGTTTTTATTTTATTTATTTTATTGTTAAACTTAATAGAGTTAATTCTGTTGAAATTCTTATCTAAGAAAAACAACTCGTTATTATTGCTAAATAACAATTGATTTGTCATTTTATAAAATCCTAAACAAGAATTAGAATCAAGATATTCAATAGATATTTCACTGGAGCTGCCATCTAGATTACAAATGAGCAGTTTATTAGCTTTATTTAAAAATAAAACGTTTTTATTATTATCAATAATTATATCATTTTTGGTAATAATATCTTTTGATGATTTAAAATTTATCCTTGAACTTCCATTAATAGCTAATAATTCAATATTCTTTGAAGACACTTTAGTTATATAATCTTTTTCATCAATTTTAAAATGAAATAAATCTTTTTTAATAATACTATTTGGCTTGAAATTCCATCCAATTACTTTTTTCCCTTTTCTATCCAAATTTGTAATTGAATTATCATTTTCAGCAATTAAAATCCTGTAACGTTTTGTGTTGTTATAATCAAATAATGAATGACCTAGATTAGTTGAGTTTTTAATTTTAATCGGAAACTTTTCTACATTTCTTCCATAACGATCTAGCATATAAAGTTTTTCAGATGTATTAAATAGCATTTGAATTTTGTTGTTTTTAAAAAAATCACCCTGAGTTATATTACCAATTATTGGACTTTCTAATTTAGTAGTCCAATTGTTTTTGTTGTTATTAGTTATATAATATACTTTATTTGCTTTATCTTGTATGACAACAGCATTTTCTTTTGTTGAATGGTTGTAAACAGTTTGAGGATTCATATTTGCTACAGTATCTAGCTGAAAAAACCATTTTTCTTTTATTGATGTTTTAAATTCTTCGTCATAAAAAAGAGACAGATTGTTAATTTGATATGATTTGTTATTTGTAATTTGATATGATAATCCAGTAAAATTTTGAAGTGAATCAAGATTTAAGTTATAATTTAAACTTTTACTTATTGAGTTTAGAAGTTGTGCAGTGTTGAAATAAACAAAAAGATTTGATTTGCTGAGTGTATTATTGCTAAAATTTTTGAAGTTATAATTATTATTTAATGTGTTACCACTAATATAATTGTCAATTATAAATTCTAGATTTTCAGAAGTGTTGCTGAAAATAAAATAATCATTTAGAACTACATAATAGTTGTCTTCATTTGATTTGAAACGTTCTCCAAATAAATTGGAAGTTAATTTTTTGTCATTTATAAAATTAATCTCTTTTTCTAGATATATTTTTGATTTTTCATTATCAATCAGCTTTTGGATTAAGCCACTAGCATGTATAGATTCTTTTGTTTTAAAAAAACTGAATTTTTTTTCTTCATTATCATTAGTACCACATATAAATAATCCAGCTTCATCATCAATTTGATTTGAGAATTCGTTATAATCAAATTTAAAATTGTTTTGAATTTCTTTTTTATATTTATCTAATTCCCAAATTTTTTTGTTGTTTTCAAGAAGTTTATTGTTATTTGATAAAAGCTTTTGAGCTTTATTAAAACCAATTGAAAACAGAATGTTTATATTATCAGGAATAAATTTAAAGGCGTTTGTTGTTTTCGGATCTTGATTGTTAAGAATATCTGAATAATTTGATAATTTATAGTCTATTAAATTATAACCATTTAAAATGATTTTATCGTTTCTTAGTTTCATATCTGAGGCAACCCAACCGTTAATGTTTTTCATAAGGTTGCTATAATCATTTGGGAAATTATTAGACAAATCAAGGAGATTATTTAAATTGTATATTACATTTACTTCATTTGAATTATTGATAGTATTATATATGTTGATGAAATCATTATTGTTTGTAAAGTTATATTTGCTATTTGTTGACTTTATAGCATCTTCTATAATAGTTTTACTTGTACTGATACATACTATATTTTTTACTTCTGTAAAATAAAAGTTAATACTCTCATTTTCTATTTCAAATATTTTAGTGTTATCATAGTTAAAGTGTTGTAAACTTGATACATTAAAAAAATCTTTAACTTTTGTTAAATCTTCATTGTTAAGTTCACTGCTTAATAAGAAGCCACTAGATGATACTCCGTCTTTCACGAGAGTTATGAAAAGAGTGTTATTTTTATTTAAATCAATTTTTTTATACAAATCGTCAATTAAACTTAAGTTGTAATTGATTTTATCACCTTTAAAAACATCACTTAATTTTTCCCAGATTTTTTTATTGTTGAAATAACTAAATGTTTTATGTGGTTTGTTAATTTTTAATAAGATTGAAGAATGACTTGGTATTACAGATAAAGGTTTATTACTTACGGTTTTGGCCTTATTATAAGTGTTGTAACTAATAACACATATTATTAAAATTAAAATAGTTGGAATAAGTAATCTGACAAACTTCATAATTAATGTTCAGTTGCTTTTTTCAAAATTAAATATTTAAAGCTGTTTGATTGTTTATTAGTTTAAAACTTTTTCTGTGCTGATCAGTAATGCCGAAATTAATTATTGCCTCTCTATGCTCAATTGTTGGATATCCTTTGTTTCTACACCATTTGTAATTTGGATAATCCTCATGCATTTTTATCATCAATTCGTCTCTGTATGTTTTAGCAATTATTGAGGCAGCTGCAATTGCTAAATACTTACTATCTCCTCTTACAATGCACTCATGCTTAATGTTTTTATATTTTTTGAAATGTGGGCCATCCACAAGAATTAAATCAAATGGTAAATTAATTTTTTTAATTGCTTTGTGCATGCAAAGTATAGAAGCTTGTAGTATATTGATTTTGTCAATTTCTTTTGGACTAACTATTCCAATTTCACAAGCTAGGGCTTCTTTGTAAATAGTTTTACTTAATTCATTTCTTTTTTTTAACGATATTTTTTTTGAATCATTAAGATCATTATTTGCAAAGTCTTTTGGTAATATAACTGCGGCTGCAACAACTGGACCACATAAAGATCCTCTGCCAGCTTCATCACATCCAACTTCAATTAAATTAGAATATCTAGATAGACTCATTATTTAATTAGTCCCATTTTTGGAGATTTTTTTGTGTTGGTTTTAGTTTGCTTGTTTCTAGCATCAATATCTTCATTTAATATCCATTTCCCATTTTCATAATTAAATGAGTTGTAAGTTCCTTCAGGAATATAATACTCATGCATTCCTTTTAACTCCTTTTTTATAGGAACTAATTGATCAAATATTAATCTTTTATTATTCTTATCGTATTTTAAGCTAAATGATGATTTTGAATCACATTCTAAAATAATTCTTTTTGGTCTTGTTTTGTCTTTTAATTTAAATATTGGCAAACCAAATTTGACCTTGTTTTTGCCAGAAAAATATATTGGCTCAATTATTTTTTTTGTGCTTCTGCCATCATTGCCATCCCATCCAAGCAAAGTATAGTATTTTCTGCCAGATTTTTTTATGTAAATAATTTCATAATAAAGTGCGCCATACCAATTTTTGCTATCTAAATCTTCAAATTTTTCGTTTCTGATAGTTTCAGATTTATCAAATAATTCTATAATTTCAAATTTCTTTTTCTTTTTATTATTGTAATGAATGAGGCAAAAATAATCATAGGTTCCATTGTCTTTTCTTAGAATCCAGTTAAATAATCTAAAGCTTTTGTCTTCAGGAGATAAAATTGCTAATGTTTCTAAAGAATCAAAAGGGTATTTAAATGATTTATCAAATGAGAGTACTTCTTTCAATATTGGTATAAAACCATTATTTGCTTTAATTCTATCGCTTTCTTTCTTTGCAAACATTATTTGTTCAGCAATAACTCTTAATGTATCTTCATATTCTTTTATTAATTTGTTGCTTACATTTTGAGAAAAAATGTTATTACAGAAAAAAAACAAACAAACTATTAAAAAAAATCTTTTCAAAACTTATGGATTTAATGCTAAATTATAGTTTTGTAAATTTAAAATATTTATGAATTTAAATGAAAGGATATCGCTGTTTTCTTCTTTAGGAAAGCTTATTTCTAATAGTCCTAATGTTTTTGAAGAAGTTGTTTCTCAAGCAATTATTATTAACCCTTGGTTTACTAAGGATCATATTATAACAAGTTTTTTATCTATTTCTCAAATGTTAGATGAAGAAAACCTACATAATTGGATTTCAAATTATGATTTAAGTCATATAAAATCAAAGAAAGTATTAATTATAATGGCTGGTAATGTGCCAATGGTTGGCTTCCATGATTTACTATGTGTCTTAATTTCTGGTCATAGTGCAATAATTAAATTTTCATCTAAAGATAATATTTTAATGAAATTTATAATTGATAAACTAATTTCTATTTCTTCTGAGATTAAGAATAGAATTAATATCGTTGATGATTTTGTTAAATGTAAATTTGATGCTTTAATAGCAACTGGATCTGATAATTCTTCAAAATATTTTGATTATTATTTTAAAGACTATAAATCCATAATCAGAAAAAACAGAAGATCAGTAGCTATTTTGAATGGTAATGAGTCTGATGAAGATCTTAAAATGTTAGCAAAAGATATTTTTTTATATTTTGGTTTAGGTTGCCGTAATGTTTCAAAGATTTTTTTGCCAAAAAACTATAAAACAGATAAATTATTTAATGCTTTTTATGAATATAAAGAACAAATAAATCATATAAAATATTCAAATAATTATGACTATAATAAAACTGTTTATCTTATGAACGGTGAAAAACTATTAGATAATGGATTTGTTTTACTCAAAGAAGATACTTCTATCCAATCTCCTGTAGCAACTATTTTTTTTGAATACTACAATAATAGATCAAAATTAGACAAATATATAATGGAGAATAGATCTTTATTTCAATGTGTTGTAAGCAAAGAGAATATTCAGTTTGGTCAAACACAGTTTCCTAAAGTTAATGATTATTCAGATCAAATAGATACTATTGAATTTTTAATTGATATTTAATCAATATATTTATAAGCTCCAATATCTGGAGGGTTATTTCTGATTTCTCCAGTAATATCTAAGAATAGATTATTATCTGTGGTTATTTGATAATTTCCGCTTTCAATTGCTGGTGAATTTTCATCGATAGATAAATCATTGTTTAAATGATCTTTGAAAATAGGATCATTATTTTTAATAATACTTGTAAAATTTGAACTATTTGTATTTATAGCTGGATCAATTTTTAAAAGAGAATGATCAAACTGATAATTAAATGTTCCATTTTCATTATTGTCAAAGCTTAATTCAGTGCTTAATGATCCATAGATAATACAATTTCCAAAATACGCATTGTTTAAGTCTCTAATTTGAACATTGTCAAATGCATCTAAATAATAATTGTTTAACAAAATAGATGGAGAGTTTCTAATAGAATAATTCCAATAATTAGCGAATGTACAATGATTAAAAGTGTAATCACCTCCAATATAGCAAGCAACTGTATATTGGCCACACTCACTTACAACTGTATTTGAAGCAACAATTTTAGCTCCTTGACCAAGTATTCCAATAGATGACATGTTCTTAATAATAGTGTTGTTAATTCTAACAGTAGGGTTGGAGTTTGCTACAGTATCAGCATGAATTCCTGTTGTCCCATTTTTAATTATTGCATAATTAATTTCATTATCAAAGCTACCTGGAATAAATCTTATTCTATCCCATTGACCAGGTAAATTTTCATACCAAGAATCTAACCTGTCACCCTGAAAAGTTACTTCATTATTTAACGTTCCATTTACCTTTAGTGTGCCTCCTAAAATATTTGAAAACGGATTTCCAACGATCATACCAGAGTTCTGATGAAAATATATATTAGCCCCTTCATTAATTATAAGTTGAGCATTAGGTTCTATTATGACATATCCATAAATTACATGAGGTTTATCGTTTGACCATACTTGATTAGAATTTATTTGATGGTAATATATTTTTGTTGTGTCCGTTCCATTAATAATTTCTCCATATGTATTAGGGGTGTAGAAGTGAGCATCTTGTCCCCAAGCAACTAGTTTGACAGATTGAATATTATTGCCAACTTGAAATATTAAAGAGTCAGAAAGAATGTATGGTGTCGTATTTAAAGATGGGTCAATAGTTACTTCAATAAAAATAAAAATACTGTCATTTTTTGGCACTAAAACATCATTTTGCATATTTCCTGCAACTCCATCAATATTCATCCTGAAGTTTGCTGCAGAACTTCCATTTATTGAAATATTTGCATAAATGTTACTATTGTTATTATTATAAATTGTTAGTGTTTTTGTAATGCTTCCAATTGATGCAAAAACGGTGTCAAATGTAATAGTATCATTAGAAAATTCTAAAGTTCCATTATTTAATATTTCATCCTCTTTAGTACAACTAAAAAGGATAAAAGAACTAAATAGAATTATAAAAAATTGTCTCATTTAATTTTTTTTAACCTATCAATATCTCTTTTAAGATCTTTTTCTTTAATACTTTCTCTTTTGTCAAATAATTTTTTTCCTTTTGCTAAAGAAATATCAAGTTTAATTTTCCCTTTTTCATTAGAGAATAGTCTTATTGGAATGATTGACATTCCTTTTTCTTTTACTTTTGACTCGATTTTATTTAATTCAATTCTATTTAGCAATAATTTTCTGCTTCTTTTTGGCTCATGATTCTTATGGCCACTATTAGAATATTCGTTAATGTGTAAGTTTTTTACCCATAGTTCGCCATCAATAAATGAACAATAAGCATCAGATATGTTTGCCTGATTATTTCTAATTGATTTTATTTCAGTTCCTAATAAAACAATACCTGCGCTATACTTATCAATTAATTGATAAGAAAATGATGCTTTTCGATTTTTGATATTTATACTATTGCTAGACATAGTACAAATATACGCTTTTGTATAAAGATTTATCCCAGAGAAACGTCAAGTATCATCATTACTATAAAGCCAATAATTAATCCAATACTTGCTATATCAATATTTCCACCTCTATGGCTTTCTGGTACTACATTTTCGACAACAATAAATATCATTGCACCTGCAGCAAAAGCCAGTGCATATGGAAGGATAGGGTAGACTGAAATAACAATAGCAGCACCAATTACAGCAAAAATAGGCTCTACTATTGCTGATAATTGACCCCACCACCATGATTTAAACTTTGAGAAACCTTCTCTTCTTAGAGGCATAGATACTGCAAAACCTTCGGGGGCATTTTGCATGCCCATACCAATTGCTAAAGCAATTGCACCACCCATTTCCATTCCAATGTCAAGTCCAGAGGCCAATGCTCCAAAAGCAACACCGACTGCTAAGCCTTCAGGAATATTATGTAAGGCAATAGCAAAAACAAGTAGCTCTGTTTTTTTTAAATTAGATTTTGGGCCTTCTGCATTTTCTATTTTTTCAAAAAGATGTAAATGAGGAATTTTTTTGTCTAAGTAGTATAAAAATAAGGCTCCTAATAGAAATCCTATGGCTGGTGCAAACCAGATAGGAAGTGATGTGATACCAAGTTCTTGCTGTTGCTCAACTGTTGCTATAGCAGGGGAGAGTAGTGACCAAAAACTAGCAGCAATCATGACCCCACCAGTGAATCCTAAACACATATCTAAAACTTTTCTATTGCTAGATTTAAAAAGGAATACTAAACTTGCTCCTATTGCAGTTAAGATCCATGTAAACAAGCCTCCGATAAGAGCTTGTAAAATTGGTGATTGTTTAATAAACCATTTATATAATTCGTATTCTTCCATTTTAATTTATTTTTATAAGTATATTTTCTGAAATTTCTTTACTAATATGTTCTATTTTTGAATCATATTCAATTTTGATTGATTGATCAAATTTGATTTGTTCAATTACTTTTATTTTTGTTCCAATTCGAATTTTTAGTTTAGTTAAGTAGTCTAAAAAGTCTTTATTATCTAGAGATACCCCCATAATAATTCCTTCTTCATTTAAATCCATTTCAAAAATGGATATTCTTTCTTGAAATTTAAATACTCCGCTTTTAGATGGAATAGGATCTCCATGAGGATCATACTTTGGATAATTAAGTAAATGATCTAATTTGTCAATAAGTTTTTCAGATTTAATATGTTCTAACTGCTCTGCAACTTCATGTACTTCACTCCAACTAAAATCAAGTTTTCTTACTAGAAAAGTTTCCCATAGCCTGTGTTTTCTAATTATTGCTAAAGCTTTACCCTCTCCTTCTTTGCTCAGTCTTACTCCGTTATATTTTTCATATACAACAAGGTTTTTCTCTTGAAGTTTCTTTACCATTTCTGTAACAGAAGCAGGGGAGGTTTCTAATAAGTTAGCAATTTCATTAGTTGAAACATTATTTTGAGTTTGCATAAAGACAGAAAAAATAGTCTTTAAGTAATTTTCTTCTGATTTAGTAATCATCAAACAAAAATAAATAAAATTTATAGATAATTAAACTTTTTTTTAGGCTTACCTAAATATAATAAATCTTTGTTTTTTGATATTTTAATTAAACATTTTTGAAAAAGAAAATAATAATTATTAAATAAATTTAATAAAAATTATTAATTATTTCATAAAATGTTGTAAATCAATATATAATAAATTTTATATAAAGCTATTTATATAGTAAATATTCATAAAAAACATATAATAATATAAAATTTAATTATTTTTTATTAATATTGATGTTCACATATGTAAACATCTGTAAAATGAATAAAAGATTTAAATTATGGTTAGATTCTGAGAACTTAAATGCCAATTCTTTATCAAAACTTGTAGATTTAAATAGATCTTCTATATCTCATATTGTAAATGGAAGAAATAAACCAAGTATTGATATGCTTGAAAAAATATTATCAATTTATCCAAAATTAAATTTGAATTGGTTAATAAGTGGTTTTGGAAGCATGAATATAACTGAATCTACTAGAGTTGAAAAGGATATTAATAAGGTTGTTGTATTTTATAAAGATTCATCTTATGATGAGTTAATTAATTAAAATCAATACTTTATTTTTGTAAAAAAATAAAAATGTTAGTATTAGGGACTGGATTTTCAAATGATATAATACTTATATTATCAGTTCTCGTTCTAGTCTTACTTATTTTTTATTTGAGCAGTTATAAATTTCTAAGAAAGATTTTATTTCTTTTTGACCCTGAATTTATTCATAAAATAAGCTTTCATTTTTTAAAGATTATATTTTTATTACCTAAATCTTTGTCTTTTTGGAAATTTTTCTTGCAATTAAATAATGACAAGCTCAAAAAAGAAGTTTTTGGAATTTCTTTTGATAATCCTGTTGGGCTAGCTGCAGGTTTTGATAAAGACGCTGAAATTTTTGATGGATTAAGTTCTTTTGGTTTTGGTTTTGTTGAAATAGGTACTGTAACTCCTTTAGCTCAGCAAGGTAATCCAAAACCTAGATTATTCAGACTAAAAGAAGATAATGCTGTTATAAATAGGATGGGTTTTAATAATGATGGTGTAGAGGCTATTACATCAAGATTAAGAAGAAAAAAATCTAAAATAATTGTTGGTGGAAACATTGGAAAAAATAAATTAACACCAAATGAATCTGCAATTAATGATTATGTAATATGTTTTGAAAAACTATTTGACCATGTTGATTATTTTGTTGTAAATGTTAGTTCTCCAAATACTCCTGGATTAAGAGACTTACAGGATAAAGAACCGTTAACTAAACTTTTAAATCATCTACAAAAGATTAATAATTCTAAATCACACCCAAAACCAATACTTTTAAAAATTGCCCCAGATTTAACAAATACACAATTAGATGATATAGTTGATATTATTGGAGAAACTCGCTTAGATGGCGTTGTAGCAACAAATACGACGATAAACAGAGATAACTTAAAGACTGACAAGCTAACTGTTGATAAAATTGGAAATGGTGGATTAAGTGGAAGACCTTTAAAAGATAGATCAACCGAAGTAATTAAATACTTATCTAAAAAATCAAATAAATCCTTTGCAATAATTGGAGTAGGGGGAATTTCATCCTCAAAAGATGCAATTGAAAAATTAGAAGCAGGTGCCGATCTAATTCAAATTTATACCGGTTTCATTTATGAAGGACCTTTTTTAGTAAAAAAAATAAATAAAGAATTAATAAATATAAGCTAACTTTGAAAATAATATTTCTATCATAAAAAATGAAAAAATTTATACTAATAATTTCAATATTTCCATTTATAACCTTCTCTCAAAACTGGGTTGATATGATGCAAGACCCGTCAAATAATTTTTATCAAACTCAAAGTGCATTTAATAGTTTTTGGGAAGGAAAAACTATTGAAAAAGGTAAAGGGTGGAAGCAGTTTAAAAGATGGGAAAACTTTATTGAACAAAGGATTTATCCTGACGGAATATTACAACCTCAAATACTTTTTGAAGAAAGAGAAAGGTTAAATTCTATGAATACTAATTTTAGAATGATGCCACCAAATGTTTGGACTCAAGTAGGTCCTGATAATGTTCCTTTAGAGGGTAGTGGTAGAAAAAGAGGTATTGGTAGGTTGAACTCTATTGTATTTCATCCTACAAATCCCGACATTTTATATGTTGGTGCTCCTGCTGGTGGATTTTGGAAATCTATAAATGCAGGTCAAACATGGACAACAAGTACTGATTTTCTTACCAATCTTGGAGTTTCAGATATTGCTGTTCATCCATTTAACCCTGATACGCTTTTTATTGTTACTGGTGATAGAGATGGTGGAGATACTTATGCATATGGTGTAATGAGATCATATGATGGTGGTCAATCATGGCAAACTACTGGTTTATCATTTAATGTAACATCTTCATACAGAGGAAATAGAATACTTATTGACCCAATCAATCCTGATGTTGTAATTGTTGCAACCAGTAATGGAGTATATAGATCAGTAGATGGAGGAGATAATTTTGTTCATTCATATCCTGGAGTTAATTTGGTTAGTATGGAGTTTCATACTACAAATTCAGATATAATATTTGCTGGATCAAAAGGTAATACATCGGTCTATAAATCAATTGATAATGGAATAAATTGGTTTCAGTCTGGTACTGGTCTTCCTTCAACTAATGATGTAAGAAGAGCTTGTATTGCCGTTACAAATGATAATTCAAACGTTGTTTATGCATTATTTGGAAATAATGATAATGGTTACTATGGTCTATATAAGTCAAGTGATGAAGGAAATAGTTGGACTATGCAATCTAGTTCTCCTAATCTTCTTGGTTGGTCAACAAGTGGATCAGACAATGGTGGTCAAGCATGGTATGATTTAGCTCTTACAGTTTCGCCTTTAGATGAAGACGTTGTTTTTGTTGGTGGTGTTAATTGTTGGAAATCTACAGATGGTGGTGTTAATTGGTCACTTAATACTCATTGGTATGGTGGAGGAGGTGCAAACTATATGCATGCTGACGAACATATGTTACAGTACAATACTTTGGATAATAAAGTATATTCAGCAAATGATGGGGGTTTATATTTTTCAGATGATGATGGAAATAATTGGACTGATATTTCTGATGGATTACAAATTACTCAGTTTTATAGATTAGGAGTATCTCAAACAGTTCAAGATTTAGTCATTGGTGGTACTCAAGATAATGGCACTTTTTTAAAAAATAATTTGAACTGGGATGCTGTAATTGGGGGAGATGGTATGGAATGTATCATTGACTATTCAGATGAAGATATTATGTATGGTTCTGTATATTATGGAGATATTAGAAAATCAACAAATGGAGGAAATAGTTTTTCTTCAATAGCTCCAAATAATAATGGAGCATGGGTAACTCCATATATTTTGGATAGAAATGATCCAAATACTATCTTTATTGGTTATGATGAGCTTTATAAATCAACAGATGGAGGGGGCTCATGGAACATAATTACAAATAATCAAACAAATGGAGGTAAAATAGATCAAATTCAAATTTCAAAATCTAATCCTGATGTAATATATTTTTCTGATAATGCTAATATTTTTAAGACAGATGATGGCGGTAATAACTGGTCAAATGTTTCAACTTCATTACCAAATAAAACTATAACTAGTATTGCTATACACCCATCAAATGAAAATAGAGTATGGATTTCTTTTTCAGGATATACTAATAATGAAAAAGTTTATTTTTCAGATAATGGAGGTTCAAACTGGACAAATTTAAGTGGAACTCTTCCTAATGTTCCAGCAAATTCAATTGTTTTAAATGAAATGGATAGTTTAGAAACAATTTATCTTGGTACAGACTTAGGTGTTTTTATTAAAGATTCTACTTCTAATGATTGGAATAATTTTAATAATAATTCATTACCTAATGTAATAGTTTCTGAACTTGAGATTCAATATCCTTCAAATAAATTAATTGCTGCTACTTATGGAAGAGGCTTATGGAGTATTGATTTATTAATAACTTCTCCACCACTAGCTAATTTTAATGTAGATGATTCTGTTTTTTGTAATGTTCCTGCAACTGTTAATTTTACTAATACATCTTATTACTCAAATTCTTATTATTGGGATTTTGGAGATGGAAATTTTAGTACATCCACTAATCCTTCACACACTTATTCAAACTTTGGTGTATATACGGTTTCATTAGTATCAACAGGACCATTGGGTGTTGATAGTATTATATATCAATCAATGATAAATATTAATCAAAATAATCCTTGCATAATTACACTACCATCTAGTGGAGAGGGTATTTTGCAAACTAATTGTAATGGAACTTTATATGATGTAGGAGGCCCTAACGGAAATTATTATGATAATAATAACTCTTGGATAACAATTGCACCTCCTGGAAGTAATCAAATTACTTTAAACTTTACTGATTTTGATATTGAAGCTCCTTCATCTCAAACTTATTGTAATTGGGATTATCTTGAAATTTTTGATGGTGCTGATACTTCTGCACCTTCTTTGGGTCAATATTGTAATGCTTTAACTGGTAGTCCTGGAACTGTTGTGTCTTCTGGTGGAGCATTAACAGTATATCTTCATGCTGATCAAGCAGTTAATGGAAGAGGATTTGAATCTAGTTGGTCTTGTACTTTCCCTCAAATTGCACCAAGCACTCAATTCAGTGTTAGTGATACTGTAACATGTAATGGTACTGTTTCTTTCACCGATTTATCTATGAACGGTCCAAATTCATGGTTTTGGAGTTTTGGTGATGGAGCTAGTTCTATACTTCAAAACCCTACACACACTTATTCAATCCCTGGAAGATATACTGTTTCATTGTTAACTTCTAATCAATATGGAACTGATTCTGTTTCTGTAAGTAATTATATTTCTGTTTTTGATAATAATATTTCATCAACAAATGTTACAGTCTGTCAGGGAGAAAATGCTACTTTAAATGCATTTTCTGATTTTGGAGTTATTAATTGGTATTCTGATTCATTATTAAC
>CAZJXE010000012.1:0-15350 GCA_964549835.1 uncultured Weeksellaceae bacterium | reverse complement strand
GCAAATGATTTTGAAGCTGAAGTTGTTCCAACAAAACTATCTAATAAATTTGGTGAGTTTTCATTTATATGCGTTGGAGCAACTAGAATTAAAGATTTACTTTGAAAATAATCATTAGAAATAATTGACTCACATACTAATCGCATATTTTTAGCAATTATTTGAGGAGATTGATTAAAATTTGTTTTTAAGTCATTGGTTCCAAGCATAACGACAATCAAATCCAGAGGAGAATTTGTTTCAATCAATATTGAAAGCAAATCCATAGCACTTCTGCAGGGTCTAAAATAGCCTAAATCATGCTCTTCTTTTTCATCAACATTTGTTGTTCTTCCATTAAGACCTTCTTCAATTACATTAAAATTAGTTCCTAATAATTGTTGAAGTACTCCTGTCCATCTTATCTTTTTTGAAAACCTTGTTTGAGTTTCAGGATCGTAGCCCCATGTATTAGAATCACCAAAACATAAAATGTTTATCATACTAATTTGTTCCTTCCTTTACCAAATTGCCAGATTTATCCCATATTTTAAAATCTCCTTTAGCTATTCCATTACTAAATGTTAAAATAGATTTCTTTTGTCCATTATCGTGCCAAAAAGTTGAAACTCCGTTTTTTCTACCATTTTTAAATTGTATTTCAAATGTCATTTTATCACCATCATATTGCCTACTAACTCCAGTAAATAAGGTATCATTTAAAAAGTATCTTTGAGCTCCATCAACCTTTAAATCGTCTGGAGAAACAACCTTTAACCCTAAAATATTACTTTGAGGTAAAACCTCTTTTTCATTTTTAGAATCTAAAGAATTATCTTTTAAAACCTCTTCTTCAGCAGATTTTTCTTCAGAAACTAAGTCTGTTTTATTTTCATTTAAACATGAAAAAAACAACATGGTAATTATTAAAAAAATTAAATTTTTCATTTTATAAATTCTTTAGTTATTACTTTATCATCATTTATAATAGAAACAAAATATACACCAGCTTTTAAATCAGAAATATCAATTTTTTCAGATGTATTTCCATATGATTTTTTAGTCCTTGACTGATTTACAATTGCGCCAAGTTCATTGTAAATAATCCATCTGTATTCATTTGTTAGATTAAATGATAAGTTAATAAAATCCTTTGCTGGGTTTGGATAAATTTTTAAATCAATATTATTTGATGAAATTTCATTATTTGGCAGTAATATATTAGAAGATGAAAGGTTAATTTGATAAACTCCATTTCCGTATGTAGCTACTACCAATAAATTATCTGAAAGCCTAAATGTTAAATCTTCAACAATTGTTGAACCAAATTCTTCAAAACCAATCTGTTGCCAAATTGTATTTACTCCATCAAGCTCTCTAGTTCCAAATAAACCTACCGTAGTACCAACAAGATATAAAGTATCATTATCGAAAGGAATAATTAAAGCAGTTCGACATGAAGGTCCATTTCCAGAACCCGTATTGGTCTCTTCTAAGTTACCAGCAATCTTTTCCCATGACTGCCCTCCATCCATACTGTGAAATAAAGAGTAAACACTGTAATTTGAATAAACGCAAATTATTTCATTTGCATCAAGAGGGTTAATCGCAATATCCGCTGTAAAAGAGTTTGATCCAGTTGGTGGACCAGTAAGAATAGATTTTGGAGGATCTCCAACACTTGCATTATCAATTCTGTACATATACTTTGAAGATGTTCCAAAATATAATATATCTGGAGGATTAACTGATGAATTTAAAGTTGTTATATCCATTTGTGTTTGGAGAGAATCACTAAAAAAATCCCAACCAAAATTTGACTTATCATTTGAATTATTGTATGGTATTGAACTCAAAGAATTATGTCTCCATATCTTATTTCTTTCAGACCAGTACAAAACATTATCATTATTTTCATCCATAGTCATTGGATTCTTCCACCTATAGTTAGTACTATCGGATGATGCAGGATCCATTCGCTGAAATGCAGTTGCTGCTCCGGTGTTATCTAATTTCATCTTATATAGCACACCTCTTTGAATCGATAAATAAAAATCTTCTTCATTATCAGCAATACCACCTATCATTCCATCCCCATTAAATGGCATTTTCCATGTAGAATTAGAATTTGAAGAGAATGTTACTCTATTCCCATTATCTTGTAATCCAGCATGCATTACTTGAGAATTTGCATTTTTACTTATTGTTGCAACATATAATTGGGTTGTATTGTATCCATTATTAAGAGAAATCCAATCAACAGTATCTTTGTAAACATCTAAGGTTTTATATACTCCCCCATCATTTCCGTTCAGCATAACATCATTGTCTGATGGTAAATATATTATCTCATGTTGGTCAGGGTGATGATTTTCATATGAACCCCAATTTTCATGCCCTTCAACTGATCCTTGCATATAACCACCAATAATTGAAGTGTTATTTTGAGATGTAAATCCATCAGTTGATCTCCATAAGTTTGTTCCACCAATTATAACGAGATTGGTATCTTTTGGATGTACACTTACTAATAAATCATAAGATCCTTGAGCATTAAAATTATCAAATGTGGTACTATTATTTGGTATGTTACTAGAAAGATCTGTCCAAATTCCTCCTGTTCCTGTACCATCTCCAGAAAGATATTCATATTTCCAAAGAGAAGACCATGTACTTCCATTAAAAAAAGTTTGGCTAAACTGTCCATATCCAGTAGTTTCTGCAGCAATAAAATAAACAACATTTTCATTTGATGGACTAATACCAATCTCAACTCTGCTATAGCCAGGAGGAAAATTTGATGGAAGAATATTTTTCCATGTTTGGCCATCTGCAGATCTCCAAATTCCTTTATCTCCACAATTACTAGAAATAGTTGCATAAACTACACCTGTTGATGTAACTTCAACATCAGTGTATTGATAATAATTATTATTTGGTCCTCCCAACTGTTTAGTCCAGCTCCCTCCACCATCTTCAGTTCTATATATATCTCCTCGAGTTGCGGCATAAACAACATCTAGACTATCATTACTTGGGTCAGTTTTAAGACTAAACATAAAATCAAAATCGCCATCTAAACTTGTTGGAGTATTTGTAGTTGTAATTGGTAAAGAATCCCAAGAAAGACCTCCATCAATTGACTTCCAAATTCCATTTCCGTATAAAGAAACATTTATTACATAGGAACCTCTATTTTCTCCGGTTCCAAAATACCATACATTTTCCTTTCCAGGTCTTCTATCTTGGGTTAAGCAACTAATTCTATGTTCCTGACTTGGGTCAGTAGTCATAGTCCAAGATTGACCACCATCGGTTGATCTAAACATTCCACCTGATGCTCCACCTGCTAAAATTGTATTCTCGTCTAAAACATCTAAACATAAAGCCCTGGTTCTTCCCCCTACATTATATGGTCCTCTATGTATCCAATTACTTTTACTAAAGGAATTAGATTTAGGTAGGTTTTTTGCAAAAAGCAATTCCTTTTGTCTTATGTTTTTAGGAATTTCACCAGTATTTGGATCAGCAAGTCTCTGCAAATCCCATTCAACTCTTTCTTTTGGGTTTTCCGATGGATAAAGTGCCATTCCTTCCTTTTTCTGTTGACAAGAAAATAAAAACAGTAAAGATAGAATTAGAGAAAGCTTTATAAATTTCATGTTTTTTTTTATTGTAAAAATATCATTTATTTTGATAATATAAAATCATTTCTAAAAGTGTAAATTTGCATGCATTTGAATACCAAATATGGAAAATATTCCTATATATAAGCCAAAAAACAAGGTTAGAATAGTAACTGCTGCCAGTCTATTTGATGGTCATGATGCGGCAATCAATATTATGAGAAGAATCATACAGTCTACTGGCTGTGAAGTAATACATCTCGGTCATGATAGAAGTGTTGAAGAAGTAGTAAATTGTGCTATTCAAGAGGATGCAAATGCAATTGCAATGACCTCTTATCAGGGAGGCCATATAGAATATTTAAAATATATGTATGATCTTCTACAAGAAAAAAATGCAAATCAAATTAAAATATTTGCTGGAGGCGGAGGTACAATATTACCCGAGGAAATTAAAGAATTAGAAGATTACGGAATTACTAAAATATATCATCCCGATGATGGAAGAAAAATGGGCCTCCAGGGTATGATAAACCATCTAGTAAAAAATTCAGACTTTGATCTTGGCAAAAAAATTGATAAAAAGAACTACTTTGAAAAATTAAAGAAAAAAGATACGAATACAATTTCAAGACTTATAACTGCAGTTGAGAACTACCCTGAATTACATAAAGAAACTATTTCAAAAATTAAAAGTTTTGCATCAAAGTCAAAAACTCCAGTTTTAGGAATTACTGGAACAGGTGGAGCTGGTAAATCTTCACTAGTTGATGAACTTGTAAGAAGATTTATTTCAGATTTTGAAAAAAAGGATATTGCTATAATTTCAGTTGATCCATCAAAGAGAAAAACTGGTGGCGCTCTACTTGGTGATAGAATTAGAATGAATTCAATTAGATCACCAAGAGTATATATGAGATCTTTAGCAACAAGACAAGCTAATCTTGCCTTATCTGCTCATGTAAATGAAGCAATTAATATTCTTAAGGCTGCTAACTTTGACTTAATTATTTTAGAAACATCAGGAATTGGTCAGTCTGATACTGAAATTGTTGAACATTCAGATATTTCAATGTATGTCATGACTCCAGAATATGGAGCTGCCACTCAATTAGAAAAAATTGATATGCTTGATTTTGCCGATTTAATTGCAATTAACAAATTTGATAAAAAAGGTAGTTTAGACGCTTTAAGAGATGTACAAAAACAATATCAAAGAAATAATCTAAGATTTGAAGAAGCAGTTGAAAAAATGCCTGTTTATGGTACTATAGCGTCTCAATTTAATGATCCAGGCACTAACACACTTTATGTTTCTGTAATGAAAAAATTTACTGAAAAAAAGATTGGCAATTTTAATTCAACATTTGCAATTACAGATGAAATGTCTGAGAAAATATATGTGATTCCATCAAATAGAACAAGATATCTTTCTGAAATTGCAGAAAATAATAGATCTTATGATAATTGGGTTACAGACCAAAAACATATAGCGCAAAAACTTTATAACTTAAATGAATCAATAAGTATTCTAAAAGACGGTTCTAAAGAAACTAAAGATGAATTACAAAAAAAATACAATGAAATTTTAAATGAGTTAGATCCAAAAAACAAAATTTTGATTGATCAATGGCCAAAAATAGTTGACAGTTACAAAAACGATATTTTTGAATATAAAGTAAGATCAAAAACTTTATCCATTCAAACTCATACAACTTCTTTATCAAATAATAAAATTCCAAAGATCACTCTTCCAAAATATAAAGGTTGGGGTGACTTACTAAATTGGCAACTTCAAGAAAATGTTCCAGGAGAATTTCCATTTACTTCGGGTTTATTTCCATTTAAAAGAGAAGGTGAAGATCCAACTAGAATGTTCGCCGGTGAAGGTGGTCCAGAAAGAACCAATAGAAGATTTCATTATGTAAGTTTAGATATGGAAGCAAAAAGACTATCAACTGCTTTTGACTCAGTAACACTTTATGGAAATGATCCTGGAAAAAGACCCGACATTTATGGTAAAATTGGAAATGCTGGTGTTTCAATATGTTGCCTTGATGACATGAAGAAACTTTATTCCGGTTTTGATTTAACAAATCCTAAGACTTCAGTTAGTATGACCATAAATGGCCCTGCACCAATTTTACTTGCATTTTTTATGAATACAGCTATTGATCAAGAATGCGAAAAATATATTTTTAAAAATAAACTTGATAAGAAAATAAAAAAAGAAATAGATAGTTTTTATAAAAAAGCTGGTACAAAAAGACCTGAATATCAAGGTGAAATTCCAGAAGGCAATAATGGATTAGGACTTTTCCTGCTTGGGACAACTGGTGATAAAGTTTTGCCAGAAAAAGTTTACAGCAAAATAGCAAAAGAAACAATTAATCAAGTAAGAGGAACTGTCCAAGCAGATATTTTAAAAGAAGATCAAGCACAAAATACTTGCATCTTTAGTACTGAATTTGCCCTTAGAATGATGGGTGATGTTCAGGAGTACTTTATAGACAAAAAAATTAGAAATTTTTATTCCGTTTCAATCTCTGGCTATCATATAGCTGAAGCTGGAGCTAATCCAATTTCTCAACTTGCCTTTACTCTTTCAAATGGTTTTACATATGTTGAATACTACATAAGTAGAGGTATGGATATTAATGAATTTGGTCCAAATTTATCTTTCTTTTTTAGTAATGGAATTGATCCTGAATATTCTGTAATTGGTAGAGTAGCTAGAAGAATATGGTCCAAAGCTATGAAATTCAAGTATGGTGCAAATAAAAGAGCACAAATGCTAAAATATCATATTCAAACATCTGGAAGATCATTACATGCTCAGGAGATTGATTTTAATGATATAAGAACTACATTACAAGCATTATATGCAATATATGATAATTGTAATTCATTACATACCAATGCCTATGATGAGGCAATTACAACACCAACTGAAGAGTCAGTTAGAAGAGCTATGGCAATTCAATTAATAATTAATAAAGAACTAGGCTTGACTAAAAATGAAAACCCATTACAAGGATCATTTATAATTGAAGAGTTAACTGATTTAGTTGAAGAAGCTGTTTTGATTGAGTTTGATAGAATCACTGAAAGAGGAGGTGTACTAGGCGCAATGGAAACTATGTACCAAAGAAGTAAGATTCAAGAAGAGTCCTTACATTATGAAACTTTAAAACATACTGGTGAATTCCCAATAATAGGTGTTAATACATTTATGAATAAACAAGGATCTCCTACCCTAATTCCAAATGAAGTAATAAGAGCATCAAAAAAAGAAAAAGTTTACCAAATTAAAATGTTAAAAGAACTACATAAAACATTTAAAAATATATCTAGCAAAAGGCTAAATCAAGTTCAACAAGCAGCAATACTTAATAAAAATATTTTTGAAGAGCTAATGACTGCGTCAAAAACTTGTTCTCTTGGTGAAATAACAAATAGTTTATTTGAGGTTGGCGGTCAATACAGACGTAATATGTAATGAAAATGAAAAAAATCATAACTTTACTTTTATTGCCTTTTGCCTTAGTTGGCCAAAACATTGATGAAATATTTTATAAAAAAAATGAAATTTATTTCTCATTTCAATATGATAAAAAATCACAGCTTGATAAGTTGTCAAAAATCATCTCCCTAGATCATAAAATTGAAAAAACAACTGCTTACGCATATGCAAACAAAAAACAATTTGAGCTATTTTTAAATCAAAATATTGATTATAAAATAATTGATAATAGTGTTTTTTATGAAAATATTTCCAAAAATAATTGGGACTATTATCCAACTTATAATCAATATGTCAACATGATGTATGCTTTTGCTGATTCATTTCCTCAAATTTGCAAGCTTCATTCTCTTGGAACCTTAAACTCAGGTAGGGAAATTTTAATTGTAAATATTTCTGATAATGTTGGGCAAAAAGAAAATGAACCATCATTTTTATATACATCATCAATGCATGGTGATGAGCTTACTGGATATGTATTAATGTTAAGATTTATTGATGATATTCTAAATAATTATAATATTGACAGCAGAATTACAAATTTGGTTAACGAAATTGATATTTGGATAAATCCTTTAGCAAACCCAGATGGAGCATATGCAGGAGGTAATAATAATGTTTGGGGAGCAACAAGGTCAAATGCAAATTTCATAGACTTAAATAGAAATTTTCCTGACCCTCAAGATGGACCTCATCCAGATGGAAATCCTTGGCAAGATGAGACATTAATTTTTATGGGCCTATCAGATACAATAAACTTTAACCTCGCATCAAACCTTCACACTGGAACTGTAGTAGCAAACTATCCTTGGGATACTTGGTCACAATTGACTGCTGATGATAATTGGTGGCAACATGTTTGCAATGAATATGCCGATTCATGCCAATTTTATGGTAGTAATAACTATTTTTCTGGATATAATGATGGAATTATTAATGGTTATGATTGGTATGAAGTTGATGGAGGAAGACAAGACTACATGAATTATTTTAAACATTGTAGAGAATTTACTTTAGAGCTATCCGACGATAAAACTCCTAACCCTCAAGATTTGCCAAGCTTTTGGGATGCAAATCATCCTTCATTTTATAATTATATGGAACAATCATTATTTGGATTAAGAGGAATAATAACTGATAGTATAACTGGCCTACCTATTAAAGCCAGAGTTGAAATAGCTAATCATGATATTGACAGTTCGCATGTTTATTCAAGTCTGCCAATTGGTAATTATCACAGATATATATATCAAGGGAACTATGCATTTACTTTTAGTAAAAGCGGTTATCACAGTAAAACAATTAATGCTTCAGTTTTAAACAATAATACATCATATCTAAACGTTCAATTGGTTCCTATTAATTTTGTTAATGTTGATGAAATTAAAAAAGGTGATAAAATAATTGAATCGATTGATATTATTGGAAGAAAAAACAATAGAAATATAAATAATCTTAAAATTGATATTTACGATAACGGATCAAAAACAAAAAAAATAATAATTAAAAAATAAATCAAAATGAAAAAAATATTAATTACACTTTTATGCTTACCATTTATAATGTTAGCTCAAAATAGTGATAAAAAGTCAAGTCAAGAAGAATTTCCAACTATTGAAATAAAAGATGAAATGCCTAATATGGATTATGAGATGAAATCTGTTAATGGAATTTCTTATTCACTAAATAATCTTAAAGAAAAAAATGGTATAATCATTTTGTTCACATGTAATACATGTCCATTTGTTGTAAAGTGGGAAGATAGATATAAATTGTTAGAAGAATTAGCAAAGAAAAATAACATAGGGCTAGTTTACATTAATTCAAACTATAAAAAGCGTGATGGTGATGATTCATATGAAGAAATGAAAAAACATGCTAAAAAAATGAATTATAGATTCCCATATTTACTTGATGAAAAAAGTAAACTTGCTAATTCCTTTGGAGCTAAAACTACTCCACATATCTTTATGTTTAACTCAAACCTTCAACTTGCTTATAAGGGAGCAATTGATGATAATTATGAAGACATCAATAAAGTTAAAGAATTTTACTTAGAAGATGCAATACAACAACTTGTTAAAGGAAAACGTATCAAGGTTAGCGAAACAAAGCCTGTTGGTTGCAGCATAAAGAGATTTAGGGAATAAATGTATGATGTTGTTATTTTAACTGATCATAGATACGAGAATCCAAAAAAAATTGATTGGTATATACAACAAGTACTCACAGAAGATAAACTTCTCAAAAAGGAACTAGAATTATTAGGCTTAAATGTAATAATTAAAGATTGGAAGTCTAAAAAATTTGATTGGACTAAAGCAGAATATGCAATTTTTAGATCAACATGGGATTATTTTGATAATTTCAAATTATTCTCTAATTGGCTTGAAAAAAATAAATATGAAATAAAGTTTATAAATTCTTTAGAAATTATAAAATGGAATCTTGATAAAGTATATCTTCTTGAACTTCAAGAAAAAGGAATAAACATTGCTCCTACAATTTTAATTAAAAAGAATCAGCCCACAACTCTAAAAAAATTATTTGAAGATACTGGATGGCAAGAAGCTGTTCTCAAACCTACAGTATCAGGCGCTGCAAGACATACTTACAGAATAAATAGAAATAGCTACAATGATTATGAAGAAATCTTTAAAGGTCTGATCTGCAATGAAGATTTTTTGTTTCAAGAATTCATAAAAAATATTATATCTAAGGGTGAACTTTCATTAATAGTAATAGGAGGAAAATATACTCATGCTGTAAAAAAAACAGCAAAAAAAGGTGATTTTAGAGTTCAAGATGATCATGGTGGTAAAGTTGAAGTATATTATGCAAGTGATAAAGAAATTGAATTTGCTGAACAATGTATTAATCTGTGCTTGGAGATGCCGCTATACGCAAGGGTAGATATTGCTTATGATAATAACAATGAGTTATCTCTAGTTGAGCTAGAATTAATTGAACCCGAGCTATGGTTCAGAAATAATAAAAAATCAGCTGAACTATTGGCTAAGGAAATTTCAAAAAAATTTTAATTTATTTTTCGGAAATAAGAAAAATATCGAACTCCATGTCGTCATAGATAAATTTATCTCCTAAGTTTTTAAAAACATTAGCCGATTTATATTCTACTCCCCAGAGAGTTCTATCAATAACAATTCTTGCAATAGCAGTAAAAGAATTTCCTGTTGTTTTAGAATTTCCAGTAGTCTGAATTTCAGAATTAAAAGTAATTTCATTTGTTCTTCCCTTAATGGTCATATTTGCTTGCATTTCAAAATCTTTATCACTAATTTTTTTTGAACCAGTAATTTCAATTTCAGCTTCAGGAAACTTTGCAACATCAAAAAAATCTTCATCTTTTAAATGATCTACTAAATATTTATTTTTTCTTTCAGATTCTATGTCGGTACATGTAATTGAATTCATGTCAATTATAAAACTACCCCCTATTACATTATCATGATCTAAAACTAAATAACCACTTTTTAAAGAAACATTACCAGTGTGCGAACCTGTTGGCTTACTTCCAGTCCAAATTATTGTTGAAGCGTCTTTATTTGCATTTACAACTAGAGGATGTGGTTTAAAAGAAAAAAAAGTTAAAACACATAAAGCTAGAATTAGAGGAGAAAATTTATTTGACATATTATTTATTTTTTGTACAAAATTAGATAAATTTACTTAAACAGAAATAAATATATAGTTTTTTTTAAAAAAGATTATGCAAAACTATGATTGAAATAAAAAAAATCTTATTTGATGAAAAAAATAATCTTGAAAAGTGTTTTCAAATTAGAAAAGAAGTTTTTGTAAAAGAACAAAAATGTGATCCAAGCGATGAATATGAAAATGAAGAAGATTCTACACACTTTTTATTAATAGATGATAATACTCCAGTAGCAACAGCAAGATATAGACAAACCAAAAATGGAATTAAAATGGAAAGATTTGCGGTTTTAAAAGAAATGAGAGGAAAAGGATATGGGCTATTGATACTAAATCATATGATAGCTGATCTATCAAATAATAAGCTAGTAAAATATCTTCACGCTCAGGTTCAAGTGGTTGGTTTTTATGAGAAGGTAGGCTTTAAAAAAATCGGAGAACAATTTGATGAAGTTGGAATAATGCATTATAAGATGATTCTCAATTAATTTTAATAAATTTGGATATTAAATAATTTACAATGAAAAATATATTTTACACATTATTTGTTTTGGTTTTTATTGCATGTTCAACAGAATCTCCTTCAAAAAAATTTGGTGATCAAAATATTACTGAAGAAGGTAAAGTATTTGGACAAGAACTACTTAACCAATTATCTGAAAATGATTCTGTTCAAGTTAAGGTTGAAGCAGTTATAAATAGTATATGTCAAAAAAAGGGTTGTTGGATGTATGTAGATCTTAATGAAGAAACAGAAATGCTTGTTAGATTTAAAGATTATGGTTTTTTTGTTCCAATGGATGCCTCAGGTAGTACTGCAATTGTTGAAGGCATGGCAAAAGTTGATACATTATCTGTTGCTTGGCAAAAACATTTAAAAGAAGATGCAAATGCACCTCAAGAAGAAATTGATGCAATAACAGAGCCAAAAATTATGTACAGCATGGCAGAAGCAACTGGAGTAATTATTTATTAATAGTTTGTATAAAGCTCTTTTTCAAATATTATTTTTTAGTTTAATTATTGCTTGTTCAAATTCCAAAAAAGAATGTGAAGAACAACCAATTAACCCTAATGGTGAAAGTGAACTTGCATTACTAATGAGAGAGCTTCACAATAATACATTAGATATAAAAAAGAATTTATTTTTAAATGACTCTACAAATGTAAATGAGTTAAGTGCTGACTTTGTTGATAAATTCAAATACAACTATTTAGCAATAAGAACTGCCAGTCCAACTGAAAGTAATTTAAGAAAAAATGGTATTTACAATGGATATGCAGACCTTTATATAAATTCTTCAGAAAAATTTCTTAAATATAATTCTAAAAAGAATTATAATCTTATGATTAACAACTGTATTCAATGTCATGAACACTTTTGTTTAGGGGCAATTAGTAAGATAAATAAGCTTTACCACAAGAAATGAAATTAGAATTAGTTAATACTTATGACGGTTCTAATTCTCTTAAAAATCTAATTATTAATGATAGTTACCACTCAAAATATGGAGCTATTAATGAATCAAAACACATTTTTATTAATAACGGTTTAAAAAGAATTAGTAAAAAAAAAATTAGAGTTTTAGAAATAGGTTTTGGAACAGGACTCAATGCATTATTAACTCAACTTTATTGTGATAAAAAAGAGCAAAATATAATTTATCATGCAATAGACAATTTACCTCTAAAAAAAGATACCTATTCCTCTTTGAATTATTGTGATCAATTAAAGATCGATAAAGATATTTTTCTTAAAATCCATAATTCTTTATGGGAAAATGAAATAGAATTATCTAATTTTTTTGTTCTCAAAAAAATCAACTGTGATTTTACAAAAAAGTTATTTAATGAAAAATATGATCTAATATATTTTGATGCTTTTTCTCCTTCTAAACAACCTGAAATGTGGGTTTTAGATAACTTTAAAAAACTTTACAACTGTTTAAACAGGAATGGTGTATTAATAACATATTCCTCAAAAGGTGATGTGAAAAGAACAATTAAAGAAGTTGGATTTAATGTGTTTTCTGTAGAGGGTCCTACTGGTAAAAGAGAAATTACCTTAGCTTGTAAAAATTGATTCTAATAAATATTTTATTCCTTTAAAGGCACAAAAGAATAAAACAGGTAATAAACATAAAGCAATTATAATAACTGTATAACTATCTTGTCTTAAATTATTAAATCCTATAAAAAGAAGATTTGCATCAATAGCAATAATAAGAACAGTTACCGACAACCACATTCCAGCTTTTAATAACTTTTGTTTATCCATTTGTATTTTTTATTGCTTCTCTTACTGAGCCATGTTTTAATAATAATTCTTTAGCTTTTTCTGATGAAACAGATGTTTTATCCGTAATCATTTTTATTCCTCTGTCAACTAGTTTATTATTGGAAAGTTGCATATCAACCATTTTATTACCAAGAACTTTACCTAATTTAACCATGGAAGAAGTAGTTATCATATTTAATACCAATTTTTGAGCAGTACCTGCTTTCATTCTTGTACTACCAGTGACAAACTCTGGACCAACAATAACCTCAACAGGATAATCAGAGTATTTACTTAAAGGAGTGTTTAAATTACACGTTATACATCCAGTAGTTACCTTATGTTCTTGACATCTCTTTAGTGCTCCCACAACATAGGGTGTTGTTCCAGAAGCCGCAATACCTACAACTACATCATTATTTGAAACATCATACTTATTCAAATCTTCCCATCCTAATTCATTATTGTCTTCCGCAAATTCAACAGCTTTTCTAATTGCAGAATCTCCACCTGCAATTAAACCAATTACTAAATCATGTGAAACACCAAATGTAGGAGGACATTCAGATGCATCAAGAATTCCTAATCTACCTGACGTACCAGCACCTAAATAAAAAAGTCTACCGCCATATTTTAACTTTTCAACTATAACTTCAATTAGAGATACAATACTTGGGATTTGTTGTTTTACAAAGAAAGCAACCTTTTCATCTTCTTTATTAATATTATGAAGAAGGTCAACTGTACTCATTTGCTCTAAAGAGTCATAATGAGAATCAGCTTCAGTTACTTTATTCATAAAAATTAATAAAGTTCTGGATATTTTTCAGGATTTACTTCATGCATCATATTGTAAACTTTTTCAAAAACATCTTCAATAGAAGGTTTACTGAAGTAATCTCCATCTTTTCCATATGCACATCTGTGTGCTTTGGCTGCAAGTGTTTGAGGCTCACTATCAAGATGATAAAAACCTTTTTGATCTTCAATAATATTTTGTAAGATATATGCACTTGCTCCCCCAGGAACATCTTCATCAACAACCAATAACCTATTTGTTTTCTTTAAACTATTAATCATTGTATGATTTATATCTAATGGAACCAATGTTTGAATGTCAATAACCTCCGCACTAATGCCAAATTCTTCTAATTGCTTAGCTGCTTCAGTAACAATTCTCCATGTTGACCCATATGTTACTATTGTCACATCGCTCCCTTCTTTTGTAGTTTCTGGAATTCCAAGAGGTGTTCTGAATTCACCCATATTATTTGGTAATTTTTCCTTAACTCGATAACTATTTAAACATTCTACAACCATTGCTGGTTCATTAGATGCCATAAGTGTATTATAAAAGCCAGCAGCTTTTGTCATATCTCTTGGAACACAAATATTTACTCCTCTAGTACCATGAATTATCATTCCCATAGGAGAACCTGAATGCCAAATACCCTCTAATCTATGTCCTCTAGTTCTAATTATTACAGGAGATATTTGACCTCCGTGAGTTCGGTAGTGAAGAGTTGCAATATCGTCAGCCATAGTTTGAAATGCATATAATAAATAATCTAAATATTGCATCTCAGCAATAGGCTTAAGTCCTCTTAAAGAAAGGCCGATTCCTTGTCCTAAAATTGTAGTTTCTCTTATTCCAGTATCACTTACTCTTAACTCTCCATATTTTGCTTGTAACCCTTCAACCCCTTGATTTACCCCACCAATTTTACCTACATCTTCACCAAAAATCATAGCCTCGGGAATATCACTAAACATTTGGTCAAAATTATCTCTTAAAACAATTCTTCCATCAACTTCTTCAGAGCTAGCATCATATGTTGGTAATACCTCTTTAATATTTCTTGATGAAAATTCAGTTTCATTATATAACTTACTATTATATCTGAAAGAACTCTCAGATTTAATTCTATTTATAAAGTTTACTAAATTAGATTTATCTACTTCATTATTTGATGCAATTCTAACTAGTACTTTACGAGCTACTGACAGAAAATCTCTTCTAAAAAGCCCAAAAGAAGCAGATTGTTTTAAATCTGCTATCCAAGTATCAAGTTCTTTAATTTCACATTTATTAGAAATAGTTTCAAGAATTGAAAAAAGTTCATTTAGCTCTTCTTTAAGTGGATTTTGATATTCTTGCCAAGCATCTCTTTTAGCTTTTTTCACAAATTCTTTAACTTCATTTCTTATATTTTCTAATTCTTCTTCAGAAGCTATTTTATTATCTACAATCCATTTTTTAAATTGAACT
>CAZJXE010000011.1:0-15974 GCA_964549835.1 uncultured Weeksellaceae bacterium | reverse complement strand
ATTAGAAAAAATAAAATATTTTCATCTTTTGGAATATAAAACTTTGAGTCATTTAGTACTATATCTACAATTCCTTGACCAAAAAATATGATGAATATTATCCATAAATATCTATTATCAAAATTAAATGAAGAATTGTTAGTAGATGATAGATAAATTCCAATTAGTGCAAGCAATACACCAAAAAAAATATTCATGGAGAACACTTCATTCTCATAAAATATGATAGAAAATATTACAGGAATAATAAATGACATTTTATTAATTACAGAGGTAGTTGCAACTCCAATTTTTTGAACTCCAAGAGCATAAATATTAAAAATTGAAATGAATAAAATTCCCAGAATTATTGCATGAATGAACCACTCAGAATTTAGTGAAGAAGATATATTGTCATTTTCATTTAGTAACAATATTGATAATATACCTGAAATAAAATAGTTAGCAATTAGTGCTTGAAGATTGTCAACATTGTATTTTTCAAACAATTTAAAAAAAACTACTAATAAATTAAATAACAGAATTGATATTGCGATATAAATCATCTAATATAAATTTCTAGTTTGTCATTATTTATCGTAATTTTTTTAGAATTTTTTATTTCTGGAATATTTGGAGACTTAATACCATTTTCTAAAACTTTATTGGTTGTAAAGACTCTGATTTCATCATAAAGCCCATTTTCAATAAAGCTATTAATTGTAAATGCACCACCTTCAATTATTAACGATAAGATGTCTCTATTGTATAATTGTTTTAAAATATCTTGGTTAAGGTTATTAAAGTCTGCTTTTAAATAAGTTCTTTTATCAATTATGGTTGTTTTTATATTATTAAAAACAATTGTCTCAGATTGATCATCAAAAACATTACTTTTTTCATTTAATGATAACTCTTTATCAATTACTATTCTTATTGGATTTTTTCCTTCACACTCTCTAACAGTTAAAGAAGGATTATCCGCTACTACAGTCTTTCTCCCAACAAGGATTGCGTCTTCTTCAGCACGCCAGCTATGAACTAATTTTTTAGACTTTTCGGAAGTCATCCAAAAGGGTTTTTCTTGATTAATCGGAGCTATAAAATTATCTTTACTTTTAGCCCACTTTAAAATTATATAAGGTCTTTTTTTTATATGGTAGCAAAAAAATCTCTTATTTAATTCAATACAATCTTTTTCTAAAACTCCATAAATTACCTCAACAGAATTATTTTTTAATTTCTTGATTCCTTGTCCGGAAACTTTAGAAAAAGTGTCTATACAGCCAATAACAACTTTTGGAATATTATATTTAATAATTATGTCAGTACAAGGAGGGGTTTTTCCATGATGACAACAAGGTTCAAGATTAACATATAGTATTGAGTTTTTAAGTACAGATTTATCTTTAACTGAATTAATAGCATTTACTTCAGCATGATTTTTTCCATATTCCTTGTGATATCCCTCCCCAATAATTTCTCCATCATAAACGATAACACATCCAACCATTGGATTTGGCGAAACATTAAGAATTCCTTTTCTAGCAAGAGAAATACATTTTTCAATAAAATACTCATGAGTTTTCATTTTTCAAAAATAGCTATTTATATATTTGTATGATGAATAAATTGGTTAATATCATACCAAAATTTTTAAGTGAAATAAATAATTTTTCTAGAAGAGAAGTTACATCATTAGCGTATCTATCTATTGAAAAAGTTTTAGGCTATTCAAAATCAGATTGTATAATTCATTCTAATCATGAATTAACTAATGACAATATTATTTCTTTTGAAAATATTATTAATGATATAAAGCAAAATATTCCTATTCAATATGTTCTAGGGGAAGCTCATTTTTATGATCTTAAATTTAAAGTTAATTCTTCAACATTAATTCCAAGACCAGAAACAGAAGAGCTAGTTAAGTATATTTTATCTCATGATTTTAATTCAGTTTTAGATATTGGGACAGGTTCTGGTTGTATTGCTATTTCTATTGCCAAGCATACTGATTCTACTGTTACTGCAATTGATATTAGTAGTAAAGCTATTGATATTGCAAAAGTTAATGCTAAACTTAATTCAGTTGATGTTAATTTTATTGTTGATGATATATTTAATTTTTGTTATGAAAAAAAGTATGATCTGATTGTAAGTAATCCTCCTTATGTTTTAAATTCTGAAAAAAAATATATGCACAAAAATGTAATTGATTATGAGCCTCACAGTGCTTTATTTGTTGATGATAATGATCCTTTGATTTTTTACAAGAAAATTGCAGAAATTGCAATTAATAAGTTAAACAAAAATGGATATTTATTTTTTGAGATAAATGAAAGATTTTCTAATCAAATTATAGATATATTATCTAATTTAAATTTTGTTGATATAGAGTTGAAAAAAGATATAAATGGTCGTGATAGAATTATAAAATCTATCTTTAAATAGTTATCTTTGATAAGATTAAACCTATTAAAAATGATAACAAAAGAAGAAGTTATTTCTGCTCAAAAATCCTGGTCAGATGGTCTATTAGAGATTGTAAGTGCTCATCAAAATAAAAGTGATTATATTTCTTGTGCTGAAAAATTTATTGATAGAGTTTATAATTATGAAAAAGGAGAAGTTTTGTTTAAGCCAACTCTAGCAAGAGATATACAATTTAGAAATACAAAAGAAGCTGCACTTTCATATTTTGTTGGAAATAATTCTAATTATTCTGAAGATAGTGGATTTGCATTAAAGAATTGGAATTCTATAAGGTGGGATAATTCTGGAATACAAGTTTTTGAAAATATTGCAGTTGCAATGGGTAATTATTATTTTACTAATAGTGATGGAACTATAATGGTAGAGTTTTCTTTTGTTTATAAAAAATGTAGTTCTGGTGAATTAAAAATAATACTTCATGATTCACATCTTCCTTATCAGAAATAAATGAATGATAAAGAGAGAATATATTCTTTAAGAAAAGAGATTAATTATCATAATCATGCATATTACGTAATAGATTCTCCAGAAATTTCTGATTTTGAATTTGACTCTTTATTAAACGAGTTAATTAATTTAGAGAAAAAATATCCGGAATATTTTGATGTTAATTCTCCTACTCAAAGGGTTGGGTCAAGTTTGGTTGATGGTTTTGAGACTATTCAACATGATTATCCTATGCTATCATTGGGAAATACTTATTCTGAAGATGATTTATTAGATTTTGATACTAGAATTAAAAAATTAATTTCTTCAGATTTTGATTATGTATGTGAATTAAAATATGATGGTGTTTCAATTAGTCTTATCTATGAAAATGGAAAATTAGTATCTGCTATTACAAGAGGTGATGGTAAAAGTGGAGATAATGTAATATCAAACGTTAGAACAATAAAATCTATACCTCTTCAATTAAATGGAGATTATCCGTCAAAATTTGAAATTAGAGGAGAAATTTTTATTCCTATAAAAGAATTTAATAATCTTAATATAGAAAGAGAAAAAAAGAATCTTGAACCTTTTTCTAATCCAAGAAATACAGCTTCAGGTTCTTTGAAAATGTTAGATAGCAATGATGTTGCCAAAAGACCTCTTGATTGTTTTTTGTATCATGTTCTCGGAGAAAATCTTCCCTCTAAATTACATTATGAAAATTTACAACATGCTAAAAATTGGGGTTTTAAAATTTCATCAAATACTAAAATTTGTAAAAATATTTCTGATGTAATTGAATTTGTTAATCAATGGGATTCAAAAAGAAATAATTTACCTTTTGAAATCGATGGATTAGTGATTAAAGTAAACGATTTAGAATTACAAGAAAAACTTGGTTCTACAGCAAAATCTCCAAGATGGGCTATTTCCTATAAGTTTAAAGCTTTACAAGCAAAAACAAAATTAAGAGGAATTACCTATCAAGTAGGTAGAACTGGTGCTATAACGCCCGTAGCTGACTTAGAGCCTGTACAATTAGCTGGTACTTTAGTCAAAAGAGCATCTCTTCATAATGAGGAGCAAATAAATAAATTAGGTATTCAAATAAATGACTATGTATTAGTTGAAAAAGGTGGTGAGATAATTCCAAAGATTGTTTCTGTATCTCTAAAAGACAGAGATCTATTTAATATACCCATAGATTTTATTAATGATTGCCCTGAGTGTGGTTCAGAACTAATTAAGCTAGAGGACGATGCTAAACATTATTGTGTAAATACATCAAATTGTATTCCTCAAATAAAAGGGAAATTTGAGCACTTTATATCAAAGAAAGCAATGAATATTGAAGAACTAGGACCAAAAACTATAGATCTTTTGTTCGATAACAATTTAATTAAAAGTATTTCCGATCTTTATTCTTTAGATTATGATGATTTATTACCATTTAAAAAAGATGGAAAAAAATGGGCTTCAAATGTTATTGATGGTATACAAAAATCTAAATCTATTCCTTTTGAAAAAGTATTATTTGGACTTGGTATAAGGTATGTTGGAGAAACCGTATCAATTAAATTGTGTAAAAATTTAAATAATATTGATAATATAATATCTTCTTCATTTGATGATTTAATCAATATTGATGAAATTGGTGAGCGAATAGCGAATAGTGTTATTGATTACTTTAATAAATTAGAAAATGTTCAATTAATTGAAAAATTAAAAAATTTTGGTTTGCAATTTAATTATATCAGTAACGTTTCTTCAAATTTGCTAATGGGTGAAAATATTGTTATTTCAGGAAAGTTTGAAGATTATTCTCGCGATGAATTAAAAAAAATAGTTGAAAAGCATAATGGCAAGAACCTTTCTAGCATTTCTAAAAAAACTACATTTGTTTTAGCTGGAGAAAATATGGGGCCAAGTAAACTTAAAAAGGCTAATCTTTTAAATATAAGAGTTATTGATATTAATAAATTTTTAGAGATAATTAGGAAATGAGTTATATTCAAAATTTTAAAACTAAAATTGGACAAATTGTTTTTCAGAATCAATTAAAATCTAATAAAAGAAAAAAAGAAGTTTGCAATCTTGAAAGTGCTAAGTCAATTGGTATTTTATATGAAGCAACTAGCGAAGATCAGATTAAGCAAATACAGCCATTTGTTTCATATTTTTTTGATTTAAAAAAAGAGGTTAAAGCTTTGGGATATGTAAATTCTAAAAAATTATCTTATTGCCATACACCTAAATTACAGTATGATTTTTTTTATTTAAAAGATTTAAATTGGTATAAAAAACCTCAAAATTATATAATTGATAATTTTATCAAAAAAGAATATGACATATTAATTAATCTATGTGATAGTTCATGTATTCCAATTAAGTATTTAGTAGCAAGTTCAGTAGCAAGATTTAAAATTGGACAGCATGAAGATGGTTATGAAATTTATGATTTAATGATTTCATTAAAAGAAGACAAGTCTTTAGAAAAATTAATGTCTCAGATAAGGCATTATTTACAATTAATTAATAAATAATATGAATAGAATTTTTGGTACTGGAGTTGCCCTAATAACACCATTTAATGAAGATGGTTCTATAGATTACTTATCTTTTGAAAAGTTATTATCTAAGGTAATAAAGGGGGGAGTCGATTTTTTAGTTGTTTTAGGTACTACAGGAGAAGCTACCTCAATTTCTAAAAAAGAAAAGATAGAATTAATTAATTATGTTGTTAAATTTAATAATAATAAACTTCCTTTAGTTTTAGGTTTAGGAGGAAATAATACAAATAAATTAATTGAAGAAATTAAAGAAACAAATCTTTCTGATTTTGATGCATTACTAAGTGTTACACCTTATTACAATAAACCATCTCAAGAAGGTCTATATCAGCATTACGCTAGAATATCTCAAGCCTCTCCAATTCCAATAATTTTATATAATGTTCCTTCTCGAACAGGAGTGAATATGAGTTCAGAATTAACTTTAAGATTAGCAAATGATTTTGAAAATATTATTTCTATAAAAGAAGCTTCAGGAGATATGAATCAGATTAAAAATATTCTTGAAAATAAGCCTAATAATTTTGAAGTTCTTTCTGGTGATGATGGGCTTACATTAGAAATAATTAAGAACGGTGGAGTAGGAGTAATTTCAGTTATCGGCCAAACTAATCCTAATGAATTTTCATCATTAGTATCCTTAGCCTTAAAAGAAGAATTTAATGAAGCACAAATTATTCATGACAAATTATATGCATTATATCATTATTTATATTCTGAAGGTAACCCTTCGGGAGTAAAAGCTTTATTATCTTTGCAAGGAATTTGTAAAAACTTTTTAAGATTACCATTGTCACCTATAAGTGACCAGCTATTTGATGATCTTAAAGAACACCTTAAAAATGAAGTTAATTAATATTTTTTTCTTGATGTTTTCTTTTTTTAACTCAAATGTTTACTCACAATCAGAATCTTTTTATGATTTGAATATAAAATCAATAGAAGGAGATAATATAAGTTTTAATTCATTTAAAGGTAAAAATGTACTAATTGTTAATGTTGCCTCATATTGTGGTTTTACAAGACAGTACAAAGCATTAGAACAGCTTTATGTTAAATATAAAAATGATTTAGTTGTGATTGGAGTACCTTGTAACCAATTTGGAGGACAAGAACCACAAGATGAAAAAAAGATTCAAGAGTTTTGTGAAAAAAATTATGGAGTTTCTTTTATACTTACTAAAAAAGTTGATGTGAAAGGTTCTAATCAACACCCAATCTACAAATGGTTAACAGAAAAAAAATTAAATGGTTTTTCTAATAGTACTGTAAAATGGAATTTTCAAAAATATTTTATTAATAAAAATGGGAAATTAATTAATTATTTTCTGTCAACTACTTCTCCAATCTCATCAAAAATTACATCTCTTATAGAACAATAAAGTATTTTTTTTGCTGTTTACTAGATATAAAAATAATTTAGGAATATTCAACTATTGAATTTATCTTTGAAAAAATTTCTATAATGAAATATCTTTTAATCATATTCTTTGTATTAACATCTATCTTTTCATGCAGTAAATATCAAAAGGTTTTAAAAAGTGATGATGTAAATTATAAATATGATCAAGCTGTCAAATATTATAACAATGCAGAATTTAATAAAGCTCTACCAATTTTTAATGAGCTTATTCCAATTTTCAAAGGAACATTAAAGGCTGAAGAAATTGCCTATTATTTTGCATATTCTCATTTTTCTACTGGTGATTATTTAATGGCATCCTATCTTTTTAACAGATTTATTATTAACTTTCCTAGAAGTAAACATGCTGAAGAAAGTAAATTTATGGTTGCTTATTGTCACTATAAAGAAGCTCCAGAGTTTTCTCTTGATGCAACAAATACAAGCCTAGCGATAGATAAATTTCAGAACTTTATTGATAAATATCCACAAAGTGATAGTATTTCTAGATGTAATTCTTTAATGGATGAACTTAGATTAAATCTTTCTAAAAAGGCTTTTGCTAATGCTAAACAATATCATACTACTTCAAATTATAGAGCTGCAATAATATCACTCGATAATGTGTTAATTGATTATCCAGAAATTGAGAATAGAGAAGAAATATATTATTTAATTCTTGAATCTTCATATTTTTTAGCAATTAATAGTATTCAATCAAAAAAGGAAAAGAGACTTAATATGACAATCGAATATTACAATCAATTTAATGATAACTTTCCCGAAAGTAATTATAAAGTTGAAGTTGATAAAATATTTGATATAACAAAAACAACTATTGACCAATTAAAATTAACTAAAGATGAAATTTAAAAAAACAGGTGCTGAAAAATCAACAATTACTAGAGAAATTAATGATTTAACAGAAAAAACAGGTAATATTTACAAAGCTGTTTCTATTCTAGCAAATCGAAGTAAGCAAATTAATGAGAAGATGAAGGAAGAACTTCTTACTAAACTTGAAGAATTTGCACTTGATCAAGAGCAACTTGATGAAGTTTTTGAAAATCAAGAACAAATCGCAGTATCAAGATTTTATGAAAGTCTGCCAAAGCCTTGGGCCATCGCTATTCAAGAGTTATTAAAAGACGAGATATATATTCGTAAAATTGATGAGGATAACGATTCTAGCGTTGAATAAATTAGCATTAAATGCTAAAAAATAAAAATATTCTTCTTGGGATAACTGCAAGTATTGCAGCTTATAAGTCTGCTTCTTTAGTCAGACTTTTTAAAAAATCTGGTGCAAATGTTAAGGTTATTCAAACTCCAAAATCAATAGATTTTGTTACTCCTTTAACACTGTCAACTCTTTCTGAAAATAAAGTTCATTATGAGATGATAAATAAAGACGATAAGACTTGGAATAATCATGTTGATTTAGGTGCATGGGCTGACTTAATGGTAATTGCACCGACTTCAGCTAAGACCTTATCAAAGATGGCAACAGGTGATTGTGACAACTTACTTTTAGCTACATATTTATCAGCTACTTGTCCTGTTTATTTTGCTCCTGCAATGGACCTTGATATGTATAAACATAATTCAACTAAAGAAAATATAAAAAAGTTAGAGTCAATGTCAAATATTTTAATTCCCCCATCTACTGGTGAGTTAGCTAGTGGATTGTTTGGTGAGGGTAGAATGGAAGAGCCTGAATTGATTATTTCCTTTATTACTAACGATTTAAAAAGAAAATCTCCATTAAATGGAAAAAAGGTTTTGATTACTGCTGGTCCTACTCATGAAAAGATTGATAAAATAAGATATATTTCAAATTATTCCTCTGGAAAAATGGGTTTTGCATTAGCCAAAGTTGCTGCAGATCTAGGGGCAGATGTAGTTCTTATTAAAGGTCCAACTTCTAATACAATTAATTATAATAATATTCATGTGATTGATGTTATATCAGCTGAAGAAATGTATAAAGAAGTTATAAATCATTTTTCATCTGTTGATATTGGGGTTTTTGCTGCAGCAGTTTCAGATTTCAAACCTTTACAATCAATGGAAAATAAAATAAAGAAATCTGACGGCTTAAATGAAATTAAGTTAGAATTAACAAAAGATATATTGAATAAGGCATCAAGTATTAAAAAGAGTAACCAATACGTTGTTGGTTTTGCATTGGAGACTGATAATGAGATAGATAATGCAATTAAAAAGTTAGAAGAAAAGAATCTAGATTTAATAATTCTTAATTCTTTAAATGATAGGGATGCTGGTTTTGGTTTTGATACAAATAAAATATCAATTATTGATTCTAAAAAAAATATAGATAATTTTGATAATAAAACAAAAGATGAAGTTGCAGTTGATATTTTTAATAAAATTTTAAAAAACTACAAGTGAGAGTATTTTTTATTTTAATATTTTTTCTAAATACGTTCCATTCATTATCTCAGGAATTGATATGTAATGTTATGGTAAATTCTAATCAAGTCCAAACTAGTGATAGGCAGGTTTTTAATTCATTGCAAAAATCACTTTATGAGTTTGTAAATAATACCAAATGGACAGATACAAAAATTGAAAATGAAGAAAGAATTGAATGTTCTATAATGATTAATATTAGTAAAATGATTTCTAATGATGTTTTTGAAGCAACTCTTCAAATTCAGAGTAAAAGACCAATATTTGGGACCTCGTATCAATCAACTCTACTAAATTATCAAGATCAAAATTTTAAATTCAACTATCAAGAATTTGAGCCTTTAGAATTTACTGTTAATACTCATTTATCTAGTCTTACATCTACTATTGCGTTTTATATCAATATAATACTTGCTTTAGATTTTTCTTCCTTTTCTGAAGACGGAGGTATGGAATATGTAGGTAAGGCTCAAAAAATAGTAAATAATGCTCAAAATGCACCTGAAAAGGGTTGGAAAGCGTTTGAAAGTGATAGAAATAGATATTGGTTAGCATATGACTTGGCTGACCCAAGATACTCCGCTTTTCAAAGTTGTATATACGCATACCACAGATTAGGCTTAGATAAGCTAGCTGAAGAACCAGATGACGCAAGATTTGAAATTACTGAGGCACTTGAATCATTAAAAGATATATACCGAGAAAATCCTTCTTCGTTTTTGCTTAAGTTGTTTTTTGATGCTAAATCAGATGAAATTGTAAAAATTTATTCAGAAGCATTTCCTAATGAAAAAGCACGAATTGTTAAAACATTAGTTGAAATAGATCCAACTAATTCGAGTAAATATCAAAAAATTAATGAATCTAATCAAGGAAGATAAATGCTCCTAAATTTAAATATTAAAAATTATGCATTAATAAATGATTTAACTGTAAATTTTTCTGATGATTTTACAGTTATTTCAGGAGATACTGGATCTGGTAAATCAATTATTTTAGATGCCTTATCAATTTTACTTGGATCTAGAGTAGATAAAAAGAAAATAAATACTGATAAGTGCGTAATTGAAGCAAGTTTTAAAATTAATTCTGATATTGAATACTTTTTTAATAAGTATGATTTAGATTTTGATGAGATTACATTATTAAGAAGAGAAATTAATCAATCTGGAAAAATTAGAAACTTTATTAATGATACTCCTGTTACAGCTAACATTTTATCAAATTTTTCATCCTTAATTATTGAAATTCATGCTCAACACCACAATCTTTTAATTAAAAACAAATCAGAACAACTATCTGTTATCGATACTATTGCAAATAATTCAGATTTGCTCTCAAGCTATAAAGACATTTTGAAACAATATATCCAACAAAAAGATATATTAACTGAATTTAGTAGTAAAATGAAATTAAATGATGATGATTATGATTTGTATAAATTTCATTATCAAGAAATTTTAGATGCTAATATTAAAATTAATGAAGAATTAGAAATAGAAAAAAAAATAAATTTATTTGAAAATATAAATCAGATAAAAGAAATTTCTCAGCAATCAAATCAACTTTTGGCAGGAGATAATAAAGTGATTGACTTTTTAAATCAAATTAAAAATTCAATTAGTAAATATGAAAACTTTAATGAATTAGAAGAAAGAATTAATTCATCAATTATTGATTTAAATGATATTTCTTCAGAATTTGATGCTATTTCTGAAAATTTAAATAACAGTTCAATTAACTTGTCCGAACTATTAAATAGATTTGATCTAATCAATAATATATTAAGAAAGCATAAATTAAAATCTTCCTCAGAACTTGAATCTATTTCAAGTTCTATAAAGTTTGAAATTGATAAGTATGAAAATTTTGATAAAGAAAAGAAGTTAATTTCAGAAAAGCTGAATCAATTGTATAAGTTACTTGAAAAAAAATCTGAACTACTTTCAGCCTCTAGAAAAAAGGTGTCTAATAATTTTGAAAAAGACATTAAAAATCTTTTGATTACCCTTGGCATGCCTTATGCAAGTTTTAAAGTAAAATTTAATAGACATAATGAATTTAAAAGTAATGGAATTGATGACGTAGTTTTTCAATTTTCTTCAAATCCAGGGGTTTTAGAACAAGATATTAGCAAAATTGCCTCAGGGGGTGAAATTTCAAGATTAGTTCTTGCTCTCAAATATATTACCTCTAAAAAAAATGCAATTAAAACTATTATTTTTGATGAAATTGATACTGGAGTTTCCGGAAAAATAGCAAGTTTTATGGGTGATTTAATGAGATCAATAAGTAAGAAAACACAATTAATTTCGGTTACTCATTTACCTCAAATAGCTTCTAAGTCAAGTATACATATAAAAGTATTCAAAACAACAAATGAAAATAAATCAAAAACAGAAGTAAAAAACTTAGATAAAGATGAAAGAGTACTTGAAATAGCTCGATTATTAAGCGGAAGAAGTATTTCTGATGCAGCTATTTCAAATGCTAAAGAACTGTTAAATCAATAATTATATATTTGTAAAAAATAATAATATGAGTAATAATTTATTAAAAGGGAAAAGAGGCATTATTTTTGGTGCTCTTGATGAAAAATCTATTGCTTGGAAAGTTGCTAAACAAGCTCATGATGAAGGTGCAAAGTTCGTTTTAACTAATGCTCCTATTGCCTTAAGAATGGGGACAATTGATGAACTTGCCAAAGAAACAGGCTCCAAAGTTATTCCTGCTGATGCTACCAATATGGATGACTTAGATAATTTATTTAAGCAGTCAATAAAAGAACTCGGAGGTAAAATTGATTTTGTTTTACATTCAATAGGGATGTCGGTAAATGTTAGAAAAGGAAATCCTTATTATAATCAAAATTATGACTTTACCTTAAAAGGATTAGATGTTTCAGCACTATCATTTCACAAAGTAATGCAATCTGCTTGGAATCTAGACGCAATGAACGAATGGGGTTCTATTGTTGGACTATCTTATATTGCCGCTCAACGCGTATTTCATACTTACAATGATATGGCAGATAATAAAGCTTTTTTAGAATCCATAGCAAGAAGTTTTGGTTATCATTATGGAGTAAGAAAAAATGTTAGGGTAAATACAATTTCTCAATCTCCTACATTAACTACTGCTGGAAGTGGGGTTAAAGGTTTTGATGTTTTTTATAAATACTCTGATAGTTTAGCTCCATTAGGAAATGCTAGTGCAGATGAATGTGCTTCATATACAATTACTTTATTTTCTGATTATACGAAGAAGGTTACAATGCAAAATTTATTTCATGATGGTGGTTTTTCTTTCATGGGAATGAGTGAAGAGTCAATGACTAATTATATCAATTCATCAAATAAATAATTTTGTTTTATAAAGTATTTTTTTTCTTTATAAATTTATTTCCAAGGTTAAAAAAATTTTCATGGAAGATTTGGTATAATTTTATTTCTACTAGATTTAAGGATGATTTTTTTAAATTTATGAACTATGGTTATTATCATAAATCTTTTGATCTGAAACTTGAAAATAGTGATGAAATAGAAAGGTATCCGATTCAACTTTATCATCACTTATGTTCAAAAGTTAATTTAGAAAATTTAAAAGTTTTGGAAGTAGGAAGTGGTAGAGGAGGAGGTGCATCTTTTATTTCTAGATATCATAAGCCAAGTAAAATGTATGGTATAGATCTTTCTCCAAAAGCTGTAGATTTATGTAATGAAAATTATAATATTGATAATCTTAATTTTTTAATTGGGGACTCCGAAAATATTCCTTTTGAAAATAGTTTTTTTGATGTTGTTATTAACGTTGAATCATCACATTGTTACCCATCTATCCCTAGATTTGTTAATGAAGTATCTAGAGTTCTTAAGCCTGGTGGTTGCTTTCTATATTGTGATTTTGTAATTAATTCTAGTATTGATGATCATTTAGAGAAATTAGATCATAAGGATTTAGTTTCTGAAAAGTATACTAATATTACAGAAAATATCATTAAAGCTTCTGATCTTATGACTGAACAAAGAAAAAATTTGTTAAAAAAAGTTAAATCAAATTATTTAAAAAGAGTTTTAGAGTCTTTTGCTGCTGTAAAAGGAAGTAAAATTTACAATTCTTTTGTTGATGGTCACTATAAATATATCAGCTTAAAAATGACAAAAAAATAAAATTTATTTTTTGTGATTGAACTTTAATGATTTTTTGTCTTTTGAAAGACTAACAGTAATTGTTTCACCCTTTACTATTTTTGAATCAATGATAAGTTCTGATATTGGATCTTCAAAAAGGCGTTGTATTGCTCTTTTAAGCGGCCTCACTCCATTTTTTTCATCATATCCCTCCTCAGCTATAAAAACTTTAGCATTCTTATTAATTTTAGCTATATAGCCTAATTCTTTTATCCTTTTTGTAATATACTTTATTTCAATATCAATTATTTTAAGAATATCCTCTTTATTTAGAGTTTTAAATAAAATAGTTTCATCAATACGGTTTAAAAATTCTGGGCTAAACTGTTTTTTTAGAGCTTTATTAATAATGCTCTTAGATTCTTCATCAAAATTATTTTTCTTGTTTGCAGTACTAAAGCCAATACCATTACCAAAATCTTTAATTTGTCTAGAACCAATATTAGATGTCATAATTATTATTGTATTTCTAAAATCAATAGTTCTACCAAGGCTATCAGTAATTTTTCCTTCATCTAAAACCTGCAATAATAAATTTGTTATATCTGGGTGAGCTTTTTCAATTTCATCTAATAATACAACAGAGTAGGGTCTTCTTCTTACTTTTTCAGTAAGTTGTCCACCTTCTTCATATCCAACATAACCTGGAGGTGCTCCTATTAGTCTAGAAATAGCAAATTTCTCCATATATTCACTCATATCAATTCTTATTAATGCATCATCAGAATCAAACATTTCAAGAGATAAAGATTTTGTAAGTTGAGTTTTTCCAACTCCAGTTGGACCAATAAAAATAAATGATCCTATAGGTTTATTTGGGTCTTTTAATCCAGCTCTATTTCTTCTGATTGCATTAACAACTTTTTTTACAGCCTCGTCTTGTCCAATAATTGATTTATTTATTTTGTTTGCCATATTAGAAAGAGCTTTCTTTTCTTTTGAGGCAATAGATTGAACAGTAATTCCAGTCATTATACTTACTACATCTTGAATATTTTTTTCATCAACAATTTCTCTTTTAGATTTTGTTGTTTGTTCCCACTTTCTTTTTTCTTTTTCTAGTGTTTGTATGAGAAGTTTTTCTGAGTCCCTAAGTTTAGCGGCAATTTCAAATTTTTGTTGTTTTATCGCACTAATTTTATTTGAAGATGTTTCTGAAATTTTCTCTTCAAGTTCAGTAATTTTTTTAGAGACCTTAATATTAGTAATATGAACTCTAGATCCGGCCTCATCAAGAGCATCAATAGCTTTATCAGGGAAAAATCTGTCTGTTATGTATCTATTTGTTAAATGAACACATGCTTTAATTGCATCTTCAGTATAAGTAACGTTATGATGATCTTCATATTTATATTTGATATTCATCAGAATATCAATAGTTTCATTTACTGAGGAGGGTTGAACAATAATCTTTTGAAATCTTCTTTCTAAAGCACCATCTTTTTCAATATGTTGTCTATATTCATTTAAAGTTGTAGCACCAATACATTGAAGCTCACCTCTTGCAAGCGCTGGTTTGAACATATTCGAGGCATCAAGTGATCCTGAAGCACCACCAGCACCAACTAATGTGTGTATTTCATCAATAAAAAGAATAATATTTTTGTTTTTTTCTAATTCAGAAATGATACTTTTAAGTCTTTCTTCAAATTGACCTCTATATTTTGTACCAGCAACAATTGCTGCTAAGTCAAGCATTATAATTCTTTTATTAAAAAGATTTCTTGAAACTTTTTTTTCTACAATTCTAAGAGCTAAACCTTCAGCAATAGCTGATTTTCCAACTCCAGGTTCACCAACTAGTATTGGGTTGTTTTTCTTTCTTCTACTAAGAATTTGCGATACTCTTTCAATTTCTTTGTGTCTACCAACAATAGGATCTAATTTTCCATCTTTAGCATAAAGAGTTAAATCTCTTCCAAAATTATCTAAAACTGGAGTATTTGTTTTAGGAGAAGTTTTTTTTGTTTGGGGCTGATCAGAAGAAGGTCCAAAAATATCATCATCATTAACATCTTCTTCGCTGTAAGATGCTTTATCCTCAGAGGTAATATTAATATTGAGAGACTGGTATTCTTCTAATATAATCTCATAATCAATATGCAGATGTTTGAGAGTTGTTGTAATAATGTTATTATCATCTAAAAGTATTGATAATAAAACATGTATTGTTTTAATTTCATCTTCAACAAGATTTTTTCTTTCTAAAATGGATTTCTTTAGTACTCTTTCTGCCTGTTTGCTAAATGAAATTTCATTTGTTCTAATATTATTGTCAACAAGGCTATTTTTAATGGTATTTTCAATAATTGTTTTTAGGTCACCGGGTTCTACATCAAGGTTTTTTAAAACTTTTATTGCCGAACCACCTCCATCTCTAAGTATTCCTAAAAATAAATGTTCAACCTTTATTGAGCTATGTCCTAATCTAATAACTTCTTCTCTTACAAAGGTAAAAACATCCTTCATTCT
>CAZJXE010000010.1:0-16477 GCA_964549835.1 uncultured Weeksellaceae bacterium | reverse complement strand
GAATCCTATGTTGAAATTATGGCAACAACTAGTGAGTATAATTCAAAATTTCAAAGCTTCAATATGTATGACAATGGCACAAATGGTGATGCTGTTGCTAATGACAATATATACTCATGTTATATGCCATTTTCTTCATCTCCACTTGTAAAGTTTTATTTAAAAGCTCGTAATTCTCAAGCAATGGCAATGTTACCCGAAAGAGCAGAATATGAATTTTACAAGTATTATTCAATCTCAGGAGTTTTTGATGCCCCTATATCAACTAAAAAAGAGCTTGTTTACATCACTGACATTTTAGGCAAAAAATCAAGCCATAAATATAACACGCCTCTAATTTTTATATATGATGACGGTAGTGTTGAGAAGAAATTCTTTATAAAATAAATAGAATTATTTTCATTGTCTATCTTATTTGCAAAAGTTATATTTGCAGGAATTAGCCCATGCTAAATATGAGTAAATACAAGGAATATAGCAGTTTAAACCTACCTGAAATTGAAGAGAATGTTTTAAGCTTTTGGAACGACAATTCTGTTTTTGAAAAAAGCATAAAAGAGTCGCAAAACTCGAATAATTTCACTTTCTACGAAGGCCCACCATCTGCTAATGGGATGCCTGGCATACATCATGTGATTGCTAGAACGATTAAAGATTTATTTTGTCGATATAAAACTCTAAAAGGATTTGTGGTTAATCGTAAGGCTGGCTGGGACACTCATGGACTTCCTGTAGAGCTTGGGGTAGAAAAAGAGCTTGGCTTAACCAAAGAAGACATTGGGACAAAAATTTCTATAGAAGATTACAATAAAGCTTGCCGAGTTAATGTAATGAAATACAAAAAATCTTGGGAGGATATAACTGGCCAAATGGGATATTGGGTTGATATGCAAAATCCATACGTCACATACGATAATAAATATATTGAGAGCGTGTGGTGGCTACTAAAAGAATTACATAAAAAAAACTTACTTTATAAGGGTCACACCATCCAGCCTTTCTCTCCAAAAGCAGGAACAGGACTAAGTACCCACGAGCTTAATCAACCAGGATGTTACAAAAATGTAAAAGACACCTCGGCTGTTGCTCAATTTAAAATTATAAAAAATAATTCTAGTGATTTTCTTTTTAAGAAAACAAATAGCCCAATTTATTTTTTAGCATGGACTACCACGCCATGGACACTTCCTTCTAATACTGCCTTAGCAGTGGGTGAAAAAATAAAATACCTTCTTGTTGAAACAGTTAATCAATATACTGGAGCAAAAAACGCTGTTGTACTAGCTAAGGATCTTATGTCAAAGTATTTTAACGAAGAAAATCATGGCTCTAATTTAGAAAACTATTCTATTGGAGATAAAAATCTACCATATTGTATTATTGATGAATTAATGGGTAAAGATTTAATTGGGCTTAACTATGATCAATTACTTAAATACAGCCAGCCTAAAAATGGTGATGCCTTTAAAGTTCTTTCAGGTGATTTTGTAACTACAGAAGATGGTACGGGTATTGTCCATTTAGCGCCAAGCTTTGGGGCAGATGATAATCTCGTTGCAAAAAAAAATGGAATTGGGTCATTGACGCTTGTTGATGAACAAGGGCGGTTTACAAAAGAAGTTGTTGACTTTAGCGGGCAATATGTAAAAGAAGAATACTATGACAAAATTGAAGACAAACCAAAACTTTCGGCTGATGTTCAGATAGTAATTAAATTAAAAGAATTAGGACTCCTTTTTAAGTCTGAAAAATACGAGCATAGTTATCCTCATTGCTGGAGAACAGATAAGCCAATATTGTACTATCCTCTTGATAGCTGGTTTGTTAAGACAACTGCTCACAAAAAAAGAATGCTTGAGCTCAATCAAACAATAAATTGGAAACCTAAATCAACTGGAGAGGGTAGGTTTGGCAATTGGCTAGAAAATCTCGTGGATTGGAATTTGTCAAGGTCTAGATTTTGGGGGGTTCCATTACCAATTTGGAGAACAAATGACGGTAGCGAGGAAATTTGTATTGGGTCAGTAGAAGAGCTTAAAAACGAAATTGATAGGTCTATTGAGCTGGGCTATATGAAAAAAAATCCTTTAAAGGAGTTTGTGCCAAATAATTTTTCTGAAAAAAACTATAATGTCTTTGATTTACATCGCCCATATGTAGATAGTATAGTTCTAGCCTCTTCTAGCGGTAAAATGATGAAAAGAGAAATAGACTTAATTGATGTTTGGTTCGATTCTGGAGCAATGCCTTATGCTCAGTTGCATTATCCTTTTGAAAACAAGTCTAACTTTCAAGATCAATTTCCTGCAGATTTTATTGCTGAAGGAGTTGATCAAACCAGAGGTTGGTTTTTTACTTTACATGCAATTTCAACACTTTTATTTGATTCTGTTGCTTATAAAAATGTAGTTTCCAATGGCCTAGTTCTTGACAAAGAAGGAAACAAAATGTCTAAAAGACTTGGTAACGCTGTTGATCCTTTTGAAACTATAAAAAAGCATGGTGCTGATGCGACCAGATGGTACATGATTTCAAATGCACAGCCATGGGATAACCTTAAGTTTGATGAAGAAGGTATCCATGAGGTTAAAAGAAAATTTTTTGGCACTCTATATAATGCCTATTCATTTTATGCCCTATATGCTAATATTGATGATTTTAAATATGACGAAAAAATCTGCCCTGTAGAAAAACGAGACAAAACTGATAAATGGATAATTTCTGAAATGCATTCTTTAATAAAAGAAGTTGAAGGGTATTATGAAGACTATGAACCAACTAAGGCTAGTAGGGCTATTCAAAACTTTGTAATTAATAAATTGAGTAACTGGTATATCCGGCTTAATAGAAGAAGGTTTTGGAAAGGGGAGTATAATGCTGATAAAAAAAATGCATATAGCACTTTATATGAGTGCCTAACAAATGTTTCTTTGATTTCATCTCCTATTGCGCCTTTCTATATGGACAGATTGTTTCAGGACTTAAACAAAAGCTCTTCTTCAGTTCATTTGTCTAGTTTTCCGCTTTTTAATGAAGAATTCATAGACCGTGATCTTGAATCACAAATGCAACTAGCACAAAACTTATCTTCTTCTATTTTGTCATTAAGAAAAAAAGAAAAAATTAGAGTTAGGCAACCCCTACAAAGTGCCCTTGTTGCCTCGTCTAGTAATTTGGTAAAAAAAGGTATTGTAGCTGCTAAAGAAATTATTTTGGCAGAAACAAACTTGAAAGATTTAAAATTTATAGAAAATGATTCTGAAATGCTATCAAAAAGAGCCAAGCCCAACTTTAAATTATTAGGCCCAAAATATGGCAATAAAATTAAAGAAGTAAGTCAGGTTATAAATTCTCTTGATAGCAAGCAGATTAATGAACTAGAAAAAAATGGCACCCTTGTTTTGACTAACGGAGAAACTATTTCAAAAGAAGATGTTGAAATCTCATCTAAAGAAATTGAAGGGTACTCTGTTTCTACAAATGAATTTTTCACTGTTGCGCTTGATGTCAAATTAACTAACGAATTAAAAGATGAAGGTCTTGCTAGAGAATTTGTTAATCGAATACAAAACCTACGTAAAGAAAAGGAATATTTAGTGACTGACAGAATAACTATACGGGTTGAAAAAAATGAGAATATTGAAAGGGCTTTTAATAATAATTTGAATTATATTTGTAATGAAACGTTGGCTGTGGAGCTTAATTTTTCCTCTTCAAAGCTTAGTAATTGTGAGGGCTTAGCTCTAATAGATAATATAGTTTGTAATGTTTTAATTGATAAGATTTAATATGAAAGAAAAAACAACATATACTAAAACAGAGCTCAAAGAGTTTAAGGCACTAATTTTAAAAAAAATTGAAAGCGCCGAAGAGGATCTTGCAATTTTAAGAGCTTCCTGTGCCAATGATGCTGACAATGGCACCGAAGATACCTCGCCTACCTTTAAAGCATTTGAGGAGGGGTCAACTACTTTGTCAAAAGAAGAAAACACAAAGCTAGCTGAAAGGCAAGCAAAGTTTATAGTTAACCTTAAAAACGCTTTAATTAGAATTGAGAATAATTCATATGGAGTTTGCCGTGTTACTGGAAAACTTATTTCTAAAGAACGTCTTCAACTGGTTCCTCATGCAACATTAAGTATTGAGGCAAAAAAAGCACAATAACCTAATTTGAGAAAAGTACTCTTTACTACTCTTGCCCTTGTTTTTGCCGACCAAATACTAAAGTTCTGGATAAAAACAAACATGTTTCTTGGCCAAGAATTTAGAATCTTCGATTGGTTCATAATTCACTTTACAGAAAATAATGGTATGGCCTTTGGCTTAGAGTTTGGCGGTGATACCGGAAAGGTTTTGCTCAGCTTATTTAGAATTGCTGTTGTTATCTGGGGAATATATTATGTAAATGAGCTAACTAAAAAGAGTCTTCCAAATGGCGTCCTTGTGTCTCTTGGTTTGGTTATTGGGGGTGCAATTGGAAATATTATTGACGGTGTTTTTTATGGTGTTTTTTTTAATGATAGCTACAACAACATTGCCGAGTTTCTGCCCTCTAGTGGCGGATATGAAACTCTATTAAAAGGTAAGGTAGTTGATATGTTTTATTTTCCATTAATTAACACGCATCTGCCTGATTGGATTCCTTATTTTGCAAATAAGCATTTTATATTTTTTAGGCCTGTTTTTAATTTGGCAGATGCAGGAATATCTGTAGGAATGATCTTATTAATTTTGTTTTACCGAAAGCATTTTCGATAGCCTGTACTCATATACCGCTACCACCAAAACTAAGATATTGAAACAGTAAAACACATCTTCTATTGGAATATTTAGAATTCTAATTCCAAAGTTTTGATCGTCATTGTACATAACAACTGCTTCCTCAGTATAGCTTCCGGTTAAGAAACCATTTACTATTAAAAATGGGATTAATGAAACAAGAAACATTAACTGAAACTTTTTCCACCAAATTGGTTGATAAAGAAATATTAAAACTAGTATGATTCCAGATAATGAAAAGTATGTGCTAGTATATGTTTTTTTATAAAAAACAAAAGCCAACACAATTAATACAACTCCAAGAAAAAGTGTTATTAAATAATTATACTTTCCAGCATTTTTTAATTTATAAAAATGATTTATTGATTCATAAATAAAAACACAGCAAAATGGTATAACAATAAAAAAAAGCCATTCTTCAATCGGAAGATTAAAAAGATATAGTCCTGAAACATAATCATTATTAAAGGCCCATATTTCATTTTTTGTGAAGACTATGTCGATGGGGATATGAACTGCCATCATTACAAAAATGCCTGCAAATAAAGCTTTCCATTTTTTGTAATAGCTTATTTTATCCTCAAAGCTCCTTAGTAGCGGAAAAGAGATGGAAAGCGCCAATAGCAAAAAATAAAAAAAACTATGTTCAAAAAAGGCCATAATTAAAATACTGAATTATGAAAAATAGAATTTGAGAAAAAATAAGAGCACAACAAAGCTTGATATTAAATTTAAAGTTTCCTTTTACTAAAATAAGCTGAATTATTAAAGACACAAAGAACCATGCAATATAGTTTTGAATAGGAATTTCATCTAAGGACCAATGCCAAAAGTCTAAGACTCCAGCCAAAGGCTCAATGATATAGTCTGTAAAAACCATAAAAATTGAAGCAAATAAAATAATAAATGTGTTATGACGAAAAATATATGATGAGATACCATATGTCGCAATAGAAAGTGTAAGCCAGTTTACACCAATAATAAGCGGAGTTCCATAAATCTTAGGTCCAAGGGAATTTCCATAATAATAGTCTCCAAAAATTATGTTTAAATTAACTCCTAAAACCTCCACTAAAATCCCAATGATATATATTAGGGAAATAGTTTTAAAAAGTTTAAATGAATAATCCGCATTTGCCCATAGAAACAAAACTAAAATGCCCAGCAAATTAATAGGTGTTAACTGCAAAACAATTTCATTAATCGGTTTAAAGAATAAAAGAGCTGAACCAAAAACATTAAAGAATAGTATAAGCAAACAAGCAGTAGATATTTTGTTTTTAAACATGGATTATTCTTTTATTTTTTCAATAGTTTTTGACTTACAATATATTCGGCGATTTGAACCGTGTTTGTTGCAGCTCCTTTTCTTAGATTATCTGCCACTATCCATAAATTTATTGTTTTGGGATTTGTAAAATCTTTTCTAATTCTTCCTACAAAAACCTCATCTTTTCCCTTTGTTTTTATTGGCATAGGATATATATTGTTATTTATGTCATCCTCCACAACTATTCCAGGGGTGTTTTTTAATATTTGCAAAATATCTTCCAAAGAGAAGTCTTTTTCAAAAGATACATTAACACTTTCGCAATGCCCTCCTTCAATTGGAATCCTAACTGCTGTAGCTGTAAGCTGTATATTTGGATCAAGAATTTTGTGAGTTTCATTTACTATTTTCATTTCTTCCTTTGTGTATCCGTTACTTTCAAAAACATCAATATGGGGCAATGCATTTCTGTAAATAGGATATGGGTAAACCATTTTTCCCGAAACACCTTGTTCTTCATTGTTTAATTGATCAACTGCATTTTTTCCAGTTCCCGTAACAGATTGATATGTTGAAACAACCATTCTTTTTATAGAGTAAGCTTCGTGTAGAGGTGCAACAGCACATAATAACTGAATTGTAGAGCAGTTTGGGTTAGAAATAATTAAATCCTCATTAGTAAGTTTATTACCATTAATTTCAGGAATAATTAACTTATGTCCAGCAAACATTCTCCAATATGAGGAGTTGTCAATTACTTTACAACCTAATTCTGCTAATTTTGGGGCCCATTCTTTTGAAATTTCCGAGCCAGCAGATAAGAGAGCTAGATCAGGCTTTTTCTTTAGAAGTTCATCCAAAGTAATAAGTACACAAACTTTATTATTAACTAATATTTCTTTTCCTTTAGAATTTTTTGATGCTACCAAAATAAGTTCAGAATAAAAAAACTCTTTTTCTTGAATGACCTTTAGAATTTCCTTACCAACAAGGCCAGTTGCGCCAATAATAGCTAGTTTCATATCGTATTTATTACCCTTCAAAAGTACTATATTTACAAATTATAAGGCTTTAATCTATAAGTTTTTAAATGTCTGACAGATCATCTTTAAAATCAATTATTAAAACCATTCCTAAAAAACCAGGAGTATATCATTTTTATGATGACAATAATAAAATAATATACATTGGAAAAGCTAAAAACCTCAAAAGACGGGTTTCTTCATACTTTTCCAAAAACCATACCCGCTTAAAGACCAAAAAACTTGTTAGCAAAATTGTTGATGTAAAATGTATAATTGTAGAAACAGAAATAGACGCTCTTTTGCTAGAAAATAACCTTATAAAAAAACATCAGCCGAGATATAATATTTTACTTAAAGATGACAAGTCATATCCTTGGATTTGTATAAAAAAAGAAGAGTTTCCAAGAGTTTTTCAAACAAGAACTGTGATAAAAGATGGTTCTGAATACTTTGGCCCATATATGTCAAGCTATGTTGTAAATGTGCTGCTTGATTATTTTTCTGAAATCTTTTATGATAATGGATTTGATCCTGACTCATATATAAATCGAAACTTAAAAAATGAATTAAAAGAAAAATATCTTAAGGTAATTTTAGAAATAAAAAATATCCTTAAGGGAGACATTAAAGATTTAATTTCTAAGCTAGAAGAAAAAATGATTTTTTTCTCAAATAATTTAGATTTTGAGAATGCGCAAAAAACAAAAGACAAAATAACTCTATTAAATAATTACCAGTCCAAATCTGCAATTGTTAGCTCTAAAATATCTAATGTAGATGTTTTTTCAATATGTTCTGAAAAAAACTTTTCATTTGTAAATTACTTGAAAATTACAAACGGTGCTGTTGTGCTTTCTCACTCTGTTGAAGTAAAGAAAAAACTTGATGAAAAAGATGTTGCTATTTTACAGTTTGTTATAACTGATTTAAGAAAAAAATTTAATAGTGTTTCTAAAACAATCTTTTGCTCAATACCAATTACAAACTTTTGGGACAATACAAAACTCTTTGTTCCAAAAATTGGTGACAAAAAAAAACTAATCGACCTCTCCTTGAGAAATGCTAAATACATGCAGCTTGAGAAAAAAAAGCAATCTATAATTGCAAAAGAAAATAAAGAAAAAAATTCTGCACTACACAAAATAAAAGAAGATCTTCATTTAAAACTTATTCCTTCTCACATTGAATGTTTTGACAATTCGAATCTTCAAGGTTCTGCTCCAGTTGCTGCATGTGTTGTTTTTAAAAATGGAAGGCCAAGTAAAAAAGATTATCGTTTGTTTAATATAAAAACTGTAGTAGGTCCTGATGACTATAAATCAATGGAGGAGGTTATTTACAGAAGGTATAGCCGAGTTTTAAATGAAAACTTGCCAATGCCTCAGCTTATAATTGTTGACGGAGGAAAAGGACAGTTAAGCTCTGCGATGAAAAGTTTAAAATCACTTAAACTAGATGGAAAAGTTGCTGTAATTGGAATTGCAAAACGCTTAGAAGAAATCTATTTTCCAAATGACTCTACCCCATTATATCTTGATAAAAAATCAAATAGCCTAAGACTAATACAACAATTAAGAAATGAAGCTCACAGATTTGCAATTAACCACCATAGAAAAAAACGTGTTTCTAAGGCAATCGGTTCTTCTCTTGAAAAAATAGAGGGAATAGGACCAAAAACTACTGAATTATTATTGAAAAAATTTGGTTCAATAAAAAATTTAATGTCTCAAAAAAAGTCAAAAATTGAGCTGTTAATTGGGCCTTCTAAAACAAAAAAACTATTTCAGAAAAAATAAGCTATTGGTTTTCTTGCTTCATCTGAGGAAAAAACAATACATCTTGTATTGAGTCGCTGTTTGTCATTAACATTGTTAGCCTATCTATTCCTATTCCTAAGCCTGCGGTTGGAGGCATTCCGTACTCAATCGCTCTTAAAAAATCTTCATCTAAGACCATTGCTTCTTCATCTCCTTTCTTGGCAAGTTCAAGCTGTTCTTTAAATCGTTCTCTTTGATCTATTGGGTCGTTAAGCTCAGAAAACGCATTACACAATTCTTTGCCATTACAAATAGCTTCAAACCTTTCTACGAGCCCTTCGGTTTTTCTGTGTTTTTTTGCTAGAGGAGACATTTCAACAGGATAGTCTGTAATAAATGTTGGCTGAATAATGTTTTTCTCACATTTTTCTCCAAAAATTTCATCGATAAGCTTGCCCTTACCCATAGTGCTGTCTACTGCAATATTAAGTTTTTTTGCAGCATCTACTAATTCTTTCTCTCCCATTTCTGAGATATCAATTCCTGTATGTTCCAAAATAGATTCATACATTGTTTGTCTTTTCCAAGGTCTTTTAAAATCAATGGTGTTTTTGCCAACCTGTAGATCTGTTTTTTCATGTAAATCTATTGCTATTTTTTCTACCATTTCTTCTACAAGATCCATCATCCAATTATAATCTTTATATGCAACATAGAGCTCCATTTGAGTGAACTCGGGATTATGAAATCTGCTCATTCCTTCATTCCTAAAATCTTTAGAAAACTCATATACCCCATCAAAGCCTCCAACAATAAGTCTTTTAAGATATAGTTCGTTAGCTATTCTTAAGTAAAGGTCCATGTCGAGAGTGTTGTGATGAGTTTTAAATGGTCTTGCTGATGCCCCTCCATAAATAGGCTGGAGAATTGGCGTCTCAACCTCCATATAATCTTTTTTATTTAAGAAGTTTCGCATTGAGTTTGTTAGTTCTGTTCTTTTGACAAATGCCTCTTTAACTTCTGGATTGACAACAAGGTCTACATATCTCTGTCTGTATCTTTTTTCAGGATCTGTAAAGGCGTCGTATAAGTTTCCATCACTATCAGATTTAGGTAAGGGAAGTGGTTTTAATGATTTAGACAATAGGCTTATCTCTTTAACCATTACAGATGTTTCTCCAACTTTTGTTTTAAAAATATATCCCTTTACTCCAATTATATCACCTATATCAAGTAGTTTTTTAAATACTTGATTATAAAGTGTTTTATCCTCGCCCTCACACACCTCATCTCTGTTTACATACAGTTGAATTCTTCCTGAAGAGTCTTGAAGTTCGGCAAAAGACGCCTTACCCATAATTCTTCGGCTCATAAGTCTTCCTGCTATTACAACATTAAGTTCTTCTCCATCTTTAAATTTATCTTTAATCTGTTTGGAATTATTGTCAACCTTAAACATTTCTGCAGGATAGCAGTTTATTCCTAATTCTCTGAGTTTTTTTAAAGATTCTCTTCTTACGAGCTCCTGTTCTGACCGCTCTTTTGACATATCTTTTTTTTTTGTAAATATATGAATTCTTTGTTCCTATTATTTTGTAATATTGAGTTCTTTTAAAAATTTACATCTAATGAAAATGAACAACTATATTGAGGATTTTACAAACCATATCAAAGAAGCTCTTGAAATTGGAAATAATTCTGTTTTTTCTTCCGCTAAAAACCCAATATCTAATATTTTAATTTGTGGTCTTGGTGGTAGTGGTATTGGAGGAACAATAGTAAAAGACTTATTGTCCAAAAAAATATCAATTCCTATTACCGCCTCTAAAGGTTACGATATTCCTGCTTTTGTTAATAAGTCTACTCTTGTAATTGCTTGCTCATACTCAGGCAACACTGAAGAGACTCTCATTGCTTTAGAAAAATGTATTGAAAAAGATGCTGAAATTGCAATTGTTACATCGGGAGGCGCTCTTAAAAAAATTGCTGAAGAAAAAAAACTCAATCATATAATTATACCTGGTGGTCACCCTCCGAGAGCGATGTTTGGTTACGGCTTTACAGAGTTGTTTTTTGTATTAAAAAATTATAACATTATAGACGAATCTTTTATTTCTGATTTCAAAACTGGAATAAATTTATTAGAAAAAGAGCAGAGTGATATTATTAAAAAAGCAAAGGCTCTTTCTGAAAAAATGCATAAAACAACACCAATCATATATGTTGCTGAAGGTTTTGAGGGTGTAGCTATTCGCCTAAGACAACAAATAAACGAAAACAGCAAAATGCTATGTTGGCACCATGTAGTGCCTGAAATGAATCACAATGAGCTTTTAGGCTGGAGAACAAACGTGGACAATCTTTCAGTTTTGTATTTAAGAAATAAGAGTGACTTTTACAGAAATAGTACTAGAATTGAAATCAATCAATCAGTAATAAAAAATTATACTGAAAATGTTTCAGAAATTTGGAGTCATGGAGATTCTGATTTGCAAAATACTCTATATCATATAAATTTAGGGGATTGGATTTCATGGTTTTTATCAGAACTTAACAATGTTGATGCAATAGAAATTGATGTAATAAATTTTTTAAAGGAGGAACTTTCAAAGATTTAAATATGCAAACAGCAAGTTTCAAAGACATTGGTTTAGTTGAATACAAAGAGGCTTGGGATTATCAGGAAAAAATTTTTAATAAAATCCTAAAGATCAAATCAAAAAACAGAAATGAAGGCACAAATATTGAAACCGAAAATCATTTAATCTTTTGTGAACACCCGCATGTCTATACTTTAGGAAATAGCGGGAAACAAGAAAACCTTCTAGTTAATGAAAAATATCTTAAATCAAGAGGCGCAACTTTTTACAAAACAAATAGAGGAGGAGACATAACTTATCATGGTCCAGGACAAATTGTAGGTTATCCAATTTTTGATCTCGATAATTTTTTTAATGATATTGGCAGGTACCTGCGATGTCTTGAGGAATGTATCATTCTGACAATCAAAGAGTATGGAATAATAGGGGGGCGCTCAGAAGGAGAAACAGGTGTTTGGATTGATGTAGGTAAGCCAAATGCAAGAAAAATATGTGCTCTTGGGGTAAAAACTAGCAGGTGGGTAAGCATGCATGGGTTTGCTTTTAATATAAATACTGACCTTTCTTATTTTGAAAACATTATTCCTTGTGGTATTAATGATAAACAAGTTACTTCTATTCAAAAAGAAGTTGGAGAAAAAATCAACATTGAAAAAGTAAAAAAACAGCTGAAATCAAATATAGAATTAGTTTTTGATCTAAAGATTTTATAGGCAAAAGAATAATAAAAGCCTTATTAATTATGAATAAAAATATTTATTTTTATGGCGAATAAACAACAAACCTATCATGTCTAAAACTTTATTGGAGTTTAATAATTTAGTTACTGAGTTCCATACCGAAGGAACTACTGTTAAAGCAGTTAATGATATTAGTTTTAGCTTAAACAAAGGCGAAACTATAGGTATTGTTGGTGAATCTGGATCAGGAAAGTCTGTAACATCTTTGTCTGCTATGCGATTAATCCCTAGCCCTCCTGGAATTATAAGTGGTGGTGAAATCATTTTTCATAAAAAAAATGGAGAAAAAGTTGATCTTTTAAAAGCTTCTGAAGAAGAAATGAGGTCTTATAGAGGAAATGATATTGCTATGATTTTTCAAGAACCAATGACCTCTCTAAACCCTGTTTTTACATGTGGAGACCAAGTGCTTGAAGCTATAATGCTTCATCAAAAACTTGATAAAAATCAGGCGAAAAATCTTACTATTGAGCTTTTTAAAAAAGTACAACTTCCTGACCCCGAAAGAATTTACAGCACATATCCTCATCAAATCTCAGGAGGACAAAAACAAAGAGTAATGATTGCAATGGCAATGAGTTGTGAGCCTTCTGTTCTTATTGCAGATGAGCCAACAACTGCTCTTGATGTAACAGTCCAAAAAACTATATTACAGCTAATGCAAGATCTTCAAAGAGAACAAGATATGGGTATTATGTTTATTACTCATGATCTTGGTGTTATAGCTGAGCTTGCTGATAAGGTTGTGGTTATGTACAAAGGAAAAATTGTAGAACAGGGAAATGTCTGGGATATTTTTACTAATCCTAAACACCCATATACTAAGGGGCTACTTGCGTGCAGACCTCCTCTTGAAAAAAGATATTCTTTCCTGCCTACTGTTAGTGATTTTATGAAAATTGATGAAAATGGAAAAATTATAGATAATAATATTAGTGTCGAGGATTTTACAAAAAATCTAGTTATCTCAGACTCAGAAAGAAAAGAAAAACAAGAAAAATTATTTGCAAAAAAACCTGTCTTACAACTAAAGAGCTTAAAAACTTATTTTCCAATAAGAAATGGTTTTTTTGGAGGCATTTCAAGCTATGTGAAAGCTGTAAACGATGTGACGTTTGATGTTTATCCTGGTGAGACGCTTGGTCTAGTTGGGGAGTCTGGCTGCGGAAAAACTACTATTGGCCGAACTATTTTAAGGCTTGAAGAGCCAACCGAAGGAGAAATGATTTACAAAGGGCAAGATATTGCCAAAATGAATGCAGATCAACTAAGAGCGTTTAGAAAAGAAGTTCAAATAATTTTTCAAGACCCTTATTCTTCTCTAAATCCAAGAATGACTATTGGAAATGCTATAATGGAGCCTATGCAGGTTCATAATATTTTAAATTCTGACGAAGAAAGAAAAGAAAAAGTAAAAGAACTTTTAACTAAGGTTAGCCTAGACCCGTCTCATTTTTACAGATATCCACATGAATTTTCTGGGGGTCAACGCCAAAGAATAGGTATCGCTCGAGCTTTAGCAGTAAACCCAAAGTTTATAATTTGTGACGAATCTGTTTCGGCCCTTGATGTATCAGTTCAGGCTCAAGTATTAAATCTTTTAAATGACTTAAAAGATGAATTTGGATTAACCTATATTTTTATTTCTCATGATCTTTCTGTTGTAAAATATATGAGTGACAGGATGGTGGTCATGCAAGAGGGTAAAATTGAAGAAATGGATGATGCAGACAAAATATATAGCTCCCCTGAAACAGAGTATACAAAAAGACTAATTGATGCAATTCCTGAGGGGAAGCTTGAAGATATTAAAGCGCATTTAGAAAAAAAGGGGGTCTCTATAAATTAAGCTTTAAATTTTCATTTCCGGAATTTCATTCGAAACAATTAAATTTGCTTCTGTTTTAGATATAATTTCTTCTACAGAAACTCCTGGAGCCCTTTCTAAAAGCTTAAATCCCTTTTCAGTAATTTGAATAACTGCTAAATCTGTCACAACTTTTTTCACACATTCAACTCCTGTTATTGGCAATGAACAATTTCTAAGTAATTTACTTTGCCCCTTCCTATTAGTGTGTGTCATTGCCACAATAATATTTTCTGATGAAGCAACTAGATCCATTGCCCCTCCCATTCCCTTAACCATTTTTCCTGGAATTTTCCAATTTGCTATATCTCCATTTTCTGCAACTTCCATTGCTCCTAACACGCTTAACTGAATGTGATTACCTCTAATCATTGAAAAAGATACAGCTGAATCAAATAAGGCTGCTCCAGGTAAAGTTGTTATTGTTTGTTTTCCAGCGTTTATCATGTCAGGATCTTCCTCACCTTCAAATGGAAAAGGACCCATTCCTAACACGCCATTTTCTGACTGAAACTCTACATTTATTCCAGCTGGTATATGATTTGCAACTAAAGTAGGGATTCCAATTCCTAAATTAACATAGGTGTTGTTTTGCAATTCTTGAGCTATTCTTTTTGCTATTCCATTTTTATCAAGAGCCATTATTCCTTTATCTTGTAGTTTTATTTTCTATTCTTTTCTCAAATTTATCTCCCTGAAGAATTCTTTGCACAAAAATTCCAGGAGTATGTATTTGGTTAGGGTCAAGCGTTCCTTCGGGAACTAGCTCTTCGACTTCTGCTACAGTAATTTTTCCCGCCATAGCCATTAGTGGATTAAAATTTCTAGCTGTACCCTTATAAATTAAATTACCGGCTGTATCCCCCTTCCATGCTTTTACAAAAGCAAAATCAGAAGTGAGAGCTTTCTCTAAAATATGTTTTTTTCCATTAAATTCTCTTACCTCTTTATTCTGCTGAACCTCCGTTCCATAACCAGCCGGAGTAAAAAAAGCAGGTATTCCTGCTCCACCAGCTCTACACCGTTCTGCTAATGTTCCTTGAGGTATTAGCTCAACTTCAAGTTCTTTTGAAAGCATTTGTCTTTCAAATTCTACATTTTCCCCTACATAAGATGATATCATTTTCTTAATCTGCTTTTTTTCAAGAAGCAAGCCTAATCCAAAGCCATCTACACCGGCATTATTTGATATACACGTTAGATTGTCAATTGCTGTTTTAGAAAGCGCTGCTATTGCATTTTCTGGAATACCACTTAAACCAAAGCCGCCAAACATAAAAGTCATTCCGCTTTTTACACCATAAATTGCATCCTCTATATTTTTAACCTTTTTATTAATCATTATTAAAATTCTTCTTCAATTGAAATTATAGATTCATCACAATCTAACTTAACATCTATTGATCTTGGAATATCAAATGGAATAGGCTGCATGTTTGCAATTAGAGTGTCTGCATAAACTCGTTGCATGTATTCTGCAAAAACAGGCAATGCCATATTAGCGCCTTGACCGTACTGAATGTCTCTAAAATGCACACTTCTGTCATCACAACCTGTCCATACACCAGTAACTAGATTTGGTGTTATGCCCATAAACCAACCGTCAGATTGATTTTGTGTTGTTCCTGTTTTTCCTCCAATTTCATTTGTAAATCCGTACTTATACCTAAGCCTAACTCCTGTGCCAGATCTTTTTTTGGCTGTCGGGCTATATACCCCATCAACTACACCTTGCAGCAGTCTAATCATGGTATTTGCTGTTTTTTCACTCATAGCCTCATTAGACTTTGGTATAAATTTTTCAAGCACAACTCCATTTTTGTCTTCAATCTTTGTTACAAAAATGGGCTCTACCCAAACACCTTTATTAGAAAATGTAGAATATGCACCCACCATTTCATACACAGAAAGATCAAAGGTTCCTAGGCATAATGATGGGACCGCAAGAATTTTACTTTTAATACCTATTTTTTTTGCTAAATCAACGACTGCATGTGGGCCAAATTGCTTCATAATATAAGCCGTTACAGTATTAATTGAATTAGCTAATCCATATTTTAAAGAAAGTGTTAGTCCCTCTAGCTCTTCACTTCCGGAGTTTTTAGGAGTCCAGTCTTTTTCAAGCCTCCACTTGTATTTATCAAAAACTACTGGAACATTTGGAACTTGAAAGCAGGGACTGTACCCTTCTTGAATAGCTAATGAATATAAAAATGGCTTAAACGTTGAGCCAACCTGCCTTTTACCTGATGTTACATGGTCATATTGAAAGTTTTCATAATTTATTCCGCCAACATATGCCTTCACATGACCTGTTGAAGGCTCCATGCTCATCAAGCCTGAGTGAAGAAAGTATTTGCTGTATAATATAGAGTCTTTTGGTGATAATAAAGTATCTATTTTTCCCCGCCAAGAAAATAATTGCATCTCTGTTTTTGT
>CAZJXE010000009.1:1944-18977 GCA_964549835.1 uncultured Weeksellaceae bacterium | reverse complement strand
AGACGTGATACAATAGAGAAAAAATTATTTGATTATGCTCTATCTGAGCAAATACCGTTTGTGGGAATTTGTAGGGGGATGCAAATGATGAATGTTGCACATGGAGGAACCCTATATGGTGATATCCCAACTCAACTGGGTGATAGCGTTGTTCATAGAAATAGAGGTGAGGTTATGCATGAAATTATTATTACGGATAATAATTTTGAGAATATTAAGATGATTTTTCCTAAAGATATTGACACATCAAATACCAAAAACATATATCATGTTAATTCTTGGCATCACCAAGGATTGAAAGATATAGCTGATGGGCTTATTGTAATTGCTGAATCTTATGATGGTTTGCCAGAAGCAGTAATTATGGACAAAAAGATTCATCCTTTTATGATTGCAGTTCAGTTTCATCCAGAAAGATTAGGAGCAGATAATGGTATTCATAAAAATATGAGAAAGAATTTTTTTGATGCTATATATAAAGATTGATCTTTATAGTTTTTCTATTTTTGTTTAGATGTCTAATAGCAAAACAATACTAATTATTTTAGATGGTTGGGGGCATGGTGATAAGTCAAAATCTGATGCAATTTTTCATGCAAAAACTCCTTATATTGACTCTTTATATACAAACTATCCCAATTCAGAATTGTTAACTGACGGCAATAAAGTTGGTTTGCCTAATGGGCAAATGGGTAATTCTGAAGTTGGACATTTAAATATTGGAGCAGGAAGAATTGTTGATCAGGATTTAGTAAAAATAAATAAAGCTTGTAATGATAATTCAATTTCTACAAATAAAAATCTTAAAAAATCTTTTCAATTCATAAAAGAAAATAATTCTTCATTACATTTAATAGGATTAGTTTCGGATGGAGGCATACATTCTCATATAAATCATCTGTATAAATTGATTGATGTTGCTCAAGCGGAAGGTATTGAAAATATCTATATACATGCTTTTACTGACGGAAGAGATTGTGATCCAAATTCTGGAATTAATTTTATTAAGGAATTGACAGATAGTTTAAATGGCCCAAAACTTGCAACTGTTTGTGGAAGATACTATTCTATGGACAGAGATAAAAGATGGGAAAGAATCAAAAAGTCATATGATGCGATGGTTTATGGTATTGGCGAAAAAACTAACGATATTATTTCAACTATTCAAAATTTTTATAATAATGATGTTACTGATGAATTTTTGCCACCAATAATTTGCCAAGATCAAAATGGAAATACTATAGGAAAAATTAGTGATGGTGATGCAGTAATGTGTTTTAATTATAGAACGGACAGATGTAGAGAGATTACGACAGTCCTTTCTCAACAAAATATGTATGAGTATGAAATGAAAAAATTGGATTTACATTTTACGACTATTACTAATTATGATGATTCTTTTACAAATGTGGGAGTTATATTTGAGAAAAAGAATTTAAAAAAAACATTAGGCGAAGTATTAGAAATTCATAAAATTAATCAAACACGCATTGCCGAGACAGAAAAATATCCTCATGTAACTTATTTTTTTTCCGGAGGAAGAGAAAAAGAGTTTAAGGGGGAGAGAAGAATTTTGGCCAACTCTCCTAAGGTTGCCACATATGATTTAAAGCCAGAAATGAGTGCTTATGAACTAGTAGAAAAAACAGTTTCAGAAATTAATGAAAATTCTCCAGGATTTATCTGCTTAAATTTTGCTAATCCTGACATGGTTGGCCATACAGGTAAAATTGATGCAATTTCAAAAGCTATTGAGGTTGTAGATAAATGCACACAAATTGTAGTTGAAGAAGCAATAAAAAACCATTACAATATTTTAATTATTTCAGATCATGGAAATGCAGACTACACACTAAATCTTGATGGAAGCCCAAATACAGCACATACTACAAATCCAGTTCCATGTTTTTTACTTAATTCTAAATTTGAAAAAGTAAATGATGGAATTTTAGCGGATGTTGCGCCAACAATATTAAAATTAATGGGAATTGAAAAGCCCGAGGAAATGACCGGAAAAAGTTTAGTATAAAATGGAATATATAAAAGAATACATAAAAGAAAATAAAGATAGATTTATAAATGAATTAATAGATTTATTAAAAATACCTTCTATCAGTGCTGATCCAGCATATAAAAATGATGTTATTCATTGTGCAGATGAAGTTGCAGCATCTTTGAAAAGGGCAGGTGCTAATAATGTTGAGATTTGTCCAACAAAGGGATATCCAATTGTTTATGCAGATATGATAATTGATAAAAACTTACCTACTGTTTTAGTATACGGACATTATGATGTTCAGCCAGCTGACCCATTGGAATTATGGGAGAGCGGGCCTTTTGAACCAATCATCAAAAAAACAGAAATTCACCCAGAGGGAGCAATTTTTGCTAGAGGTGCCTGTGATGATAAAGGACAATTTTATATGCATGTCAAGGCATTTGAATTAATGATGAATACAAATGCACTTCCTTGTAATATAAAATTCATGATAGAAGGAGAGGAGGAAGTTGGATCGGAACACTTATCTGATTTTGTCGTATCCAATAAAGAGAAATTATCATGCGATGCCATTTTAATTTCTGATACTGGAATAATTTCTAATAATATACCTTCAATAACTACTGGTTTAAAAGGTTTAAGTTATCTTGAGGTTGAAGTGACTGGTCCAAATCGTGATTTGCATTCAGGTTTGTATGGTGGAGCAGTGGCCAACCCTATTAATATTTTGTGTGAGATGATTGCAAAATTGAAAGATGAAAATAATAAAATTACAATTCCTGGTTTTTATAATAAGGTAATAGAGCTCTCAAATGAAGAAAGAGCACAAATGGCTAAAGCTCCATTTTCATTAGACGAATACAAAAAAGCACTTGAATTAACTGATGTGCATGGGGAAGAAGGTTTTACAACCATGGAAAGAACAGGTATTAGGCCAACTTTGGATGTAAATGGAATTTGGGGTGGGTACATTGGTGAGGGAGCTAAAACAGTAATTCCCTCAAAAGCTTTTGCAAAAATATCGATGCGACTTGTTCCACATCAAAGTGATCATGAAATTACTCAATTATTTACAGATTACTTTAAATCAATTGCCCCAAAGAGTGTTAAAGTTGAAGTTCGTCCTCACCATGGAGGCGAGCCATATGTTTCTCCTACTGATATTATCGCATATAAAGCAGCTAGTCAAGCAATGAAAACCACATATGGCAAGGAGCCTGTACCTGTCAGATCTGGCGGTAGTATTCCAATTGTTGCTTTATTTGAAAAAGAGTTAAATGTCAAATCTATTTTGTTTGGTTTTGGACTTGATAGTGATGCAATTCATTCTCCAAACGAACATTATGGTATATTTAATTATTTAAAGGGTATTGAAACAATTCCTCATTTTTATAATAATTTTTCAAAAATGTTTAATTAAGACAAAAAGATGCAAAATCATTATTTCTATGAAAAGCAGAAGTTTACTCAGACCTGGGTCTGGATTATACTTTTAGTTTCTTTTACATTACCAGTAATAATTCCATTTTTATCTTCTGAAGATGTAAAATTCTTCAATGATAATTCAAAAAGTGTATTAGCTCTAGGCTTCTTTTTTTTATCCTTTTTCTATTTATTAGAATTGAGAGTTAGTGTAAATGAAGAAGGAATACATTATCAGTTTTTCCCAATACATTTTAAAAAGTATACAATTAAATTTGATGAGATTGAAGAATTTAAAGCCGTTTCTTATTCTCCATTAAAAGATTATCGTGGGTGGGGAATAAAACATGGTTTTTCAGGTACCGCCTATAATGTAAAAGGAAATAAAGGAGTAAGAATACATTTGAAAAATAAGAGTAGGCATATTCTTTTTGGAAGTCAAGAAAACGAAGCTTTTGAGGAAGCTTTAAAGAAATTTATAAAACCTTAATTAAAAAGTAGTTTTTCTTCCCTTTTTGCACAAGTATATATTTGTTATCAATTAGAGTATTTTCTGAAATTTGAAATTCCAGATTTATTTTTGCTTTGTTTACACTAACTGCATTTGAGTTTATCATTCTTCTTGCTTCTCCTTTACTACTAAATATAGATGTTTTTTCAGCCAATAATTCCAAAAGTCCACACTTCAGATCTTCTTTTTTTATTTGAAATTGAGGCACTCCATCAAAAACAGATAAAAATGTCTTTTCATCTAAATTTTTAAGATCATCAGATGTAGATTTTCCAAATAAAATATTACTTGCATTTAATGCTAAGTTTAATTCTTCCTCGCCATGAACTCGAATTGTTACATCTTTAGCTAATTCTTTTTGAAGTTTTCTAAGGTTTGGAGCTTGTTCATGCTCAGCAATTAAATTTTTAATTTCTTCCTTATTCTTTAATGTGAATATTTTAATATAATTTCTTGCATCCTCATCTGAGCTATTAAGCCAAAATTGATAAAATTTATATGTTGAAGTTTTGTCTTTATCAAGCCATATATTTCCATCTTCTGTTTTACCAAATTTACCGCCATCAGCTTTTTGAATTAGTGGTGTTGTTACCGCAAATGCACTTCCCCCATCTTTTCTTCTAATTAATTCAGTTCCAGTGACAATATTACCCCACTGATCAGAACCTCCCAGTTGCACCTTACAATTTTTATTTTTCCAAAGCCAATAGAAATCATACCCCTGAACTAATTGATATGAGAATTCTGTAAAACTCATCCCGGTGGATAACCTTGACTTCACAGAATCTTTTGCCATCATGTAATTTACAGAAATATGCTTTCCGTTATCTCTTATAAAATCTAAGAATGATATATTTTCAAACCAATCATAGTTATTGACAACAACTGCAGAATTCTCTCCGCAATCAAAATCTAAAAATAGCTCAAGTTGTTTTTTTATACAGTCTAAATTATTATTTAAAGTTTTTTTATCTAATAAATTACGCTCTTTTGATTTGCCTGAAGGATCGCCAACCATTCCTGTTGCTCCGCCAACTAGAGCATATGGTTTATGACCAGAGTTTTGTAAATGAACAAGAATCATTATCTGAACCAAGCTCCCAATATGTAAGGAATCAGCAGTTGGATCAAAGCCAATATAAGCAGAAGTCATTTCTTTTTGAAATTGATCTTCGGTGCCTGGCATAATATCATGAATCATGCCTCTCCATTTTAATTCTTCAATAAAACTCATTAATTCCTTTTTTTCAAAAATAAGAATATATCTGATATAATAGATTAATTGATTTATATCATATATGTATTTTTGTATTATGATTTTTTTAACTGGAGGAACTGGTCTTATTGGCTCATACATTTTAATGATGTTGATGCAGGAAAAAAAGCAAGTAAGGGCATTAAGAAGATCCTCAAGTAATTTATCAACTTGCAAAAAAATATTTAGTTATTATCAATTAAGTAATCTTTTTTCTGAAATAATATGGTGCGAGGGAGATATTAATGATATTCCATCGCTAGAAGAAAACATGAAAGATTGTGACATTGTCATTCACGCGGCAGCATTAGTTTCTTTTCAGAAATCAGATTTAGACTTACTAAAGAAAATTAATATTGAAGGCACAGCAAATGTTATGAATGTAGCATTAAGCTACAACTATAAAAGATGTATATATATTAGTTCTGTATCTACATTTAGTAGAGATTTAAATGATTTAGAAGTTAATGAAGAATCTTATTTTAGATCAGATAAGAATGTAAGTAATTATGCCTTTAGTAAATATTATGCTGAGCAAGAGGTATGGCGCGCATCTAGTGAGGGTCTTGATGTAATTATTTTAAACCCATCTATTGTATTGGGGCCAGGAAATTGGGATAAGGGAAGTTCTAAAATATTTCAGCGTATTTATAATGGCTTGAAATTTTATTCTACTGGAAGTTCTGGTTATATTGATGTTTATGATGTTGCAAAAATCACTATGTTATTTTTAGAAAATAAAATTAAAAACGAAAGATTTTTGTTAAATGGAACTAATATTTCTTATAAAAATGCATTCAACAAAATTGCTGATGAATTTGGTGTAAAAAGAGCAACAATAAAAGTAACCCCTTTTTTAAAAGAATTAGCATGGAGGTTAGATAGCATAAAATCTTTTGTGACAGGGCGCCCTTCTTTATTAACTAAAGAAACAGCAAATAGCGCTATGAAAAATGTTTCTTACTCATCTTCAAAGGTTAAGAAAACATTAGATTATGAGTTTATTCCTTTTGACGTTACAATAAAAAAATATTGTAGTTTTTTTAAGAATGAATTATTTTAATTGTGATTTTTTCTTTTTAATCTCTTCTAGTGCGTTTGTATAAATTAGTTCAAGATTATCATCTTTTAAAGAATAATATTTTAATGAGTTTTCAAAATTTTCAAATGTAATTCCATACAGACTAAAGATTGAATCATAGTCATTTTGTAAAATCGCTTTAGCGTTTAATTCATTTTTAAATTTAATTGTTTCAAATTTTGCTTCAATTAAATGAATATCAACAATTAATTTGGTGAATTGTTCTCTATTAATAATATTATTGTCAGTTGCTTTTTCAGGCTGAGTGCATGAAAAAACCAAAAATAGAATAAATAAAAAACGATGCATTTTACAAATTTAGATTAAAGATATTTAATACACAAAATACTATTAATAACTTGGTAGTTCAAATAAATTTTTATTGCATAAATTATATTTAATACTCTATATTTGGGTACCAAATTAACTTAAATATAACAAACATGAAAAAATTAATTTACTTAGTAGTAGCTGGGTTTATTTTTGTATTTAGCGCATGTGGAGGAGGTGCAACTACAGAAGAAGCTGTTACTGAAACTACTGAAGAGGCTGCTCCAGAAGCTGCAGCTGAAGCTCAAGAGGCAGCAGACGCAGCAGCTGAAGAAGCTGAGGCCGAAGAAGGCGGTGATGACGGAGCTTCTGAATAATAGTTTATAAAAAAAATAAAAAAGCACCCTTAAAGGTGCTTTTTTTATCTCTCAAAGCTTAATCGCATTCCTTTTTGAGTTTCATTAAAAATCCCTTTTTCATACACGATATTACCATTAATAATTGTGTAATTTATTTTACCATATAATGATTCTCCAATAAATGGGGACCATTTACATTTTGATAAAAGATCTTCCTCTAAAACTTTATATTCTTTTTTGATATCTACAAGAACAATATCTGCATAGTAATCTTCTCTTATAAATCCTCTTCTATTAATCTTAAAGCAGATTGAAGGATTATGACACATTTTTTGAACCACATCTTCAATGCTGATTTTTTTCTCTTTTACAAACTTTAGCATAACTCCTAATGCATGTTGAACCAGTGGCCCTCCTGATGGTGCAGATAAATATTTATTTTTTTTCTCATCTAAAGTATGCGGAGCATGATCAGTTGCTATAACATCAATTTTGTTTTCTATTAAAGCTTTTAAAAGAGCCTTTTGATCACTTTCGCTTTTAACAGCTGGGTTCCATTTTATTAATGTCCCTTTTGTTGAATAATCTTGCGAGTTAAAGTATAAATGATGGATACAAACCTCAGCTGTTATTTTTTTATCTTTTAATGGAATAGTATTATCAAATAATTCTATTTCTTTTTCAGTTGAAAGATGAAAAACATGTAGTCTGGTATTATGTTTTTTAGCAAGATTAACAGCTAGAGAAGATGATTTATAGCACGCTTCAGTATTTCTTATTTCTGGATGCATATTAATAGGAATGTTATCTCCAAACTTTTCTTTTGCATCTTTTATATTTTTTTGAATAATTTCTTCGTCTTCACAATGTACAGCAATCAAACATTTAGATTTTTTAAAAATTTCTTCTAAAACATTTCTGTTGTCAACAAGCATATCTCCAGTTGATGAACCCATAAATATTTTGATAGCACCTACTTTTTTAGGATCAGTCTTTAAAACTTCATCAATATTATTATTAGAAACTCCCATAAAGAAAGTGAAATTTGCTAGAGATTTTTTATCTCCAATTTTAAATTTTTCCTCTAATAATTTTTGAGTTAATGTTTGAGGCTTTGTATTTGGCATTTCCATAAATGATGTAATGCCTCCAGCAACTGCAGCTTTACTTTCTGTATAGATATCTGCTTTATGAGTTAAGCCAGGCTCTCTAAAATGTACTTGATCATCAATTATTCCAGGTAATAAATGAAGTCCCTTAGCATCAATAATTTTATCACACTTTTCATTTATAGAATTTGATATTTTTTTGATCAGTTTATTTTCAACTAATACATCTGATTCAAATACACTTCCTTCATTTACAATTTTTGCATTTTTAATAAGTAGCTTCACCTAACTCCAGTTTTTAAAAAAACTTTTAAGTTTCATCTTAATTACTCCAAATAAAGCTTCGTAGAAAATACCACCACTCATTTTAGAATTTCCTTCCTGTCGATCTGTAAATATTACAGGAACTTCAACAATATTAAAACCATATTTCCATGATTTAAATTTCATTTCAATCTGAAATGCGTAGCCTATAAATTCTATTTTGTCAAGATTTATTTTTTCTAAAACTTTTCTTTTGTAGCATTTAAATCCTGCTGTTGAGTCATGAATTGGCATACCCGTAATTGTTTTAACATATTTTGATGCAAAGAATGACATAAGTAATCTGCTCATGGGCCAATTAACAATATTTACTCCTTTCACATATCTTGAGCCAATTGCAAGATCTCCATTATTTTTGTGACATGCTTCATAAAGTCTAGGTAAATCTTTTGGATCATGAGAAAAATCAGCATCCATTTCAAAAATATATTCGTAGTTATTTTCTAATGCCCATTTAAATCCGTGAATATAGGCTGTTCCTAATCCTAATTTTCCTGATCTTTCTTTAAGAAAAAGACTTTTAGAATATTTTTTTTGTAATTCCTTTACAATTTTAGCAGTTCCATCGGGAGAACCATCATCTATAATTAGGATATTAAATGACTCTTCTAAATCAAAAATTTTGAGAATTATATTTTCAATATTCTCCTTCTCATTATAAGTAGGTATTATGATTAGTTTTGACATTTTATTTAAATGAAATGCAAAGTTAATTATTTCTTTGATTTTAAAATTATACTTTCTACTACAGTTGGATCTAATAATGTACTTGTGTCTCCAAGGTTTGTTGTTTCTCCACTAGCAATTTTTCTAAGTATACGTCTCATGATTTTTCCTGATCTTGTTTTTGGCAAGCCTTCCACGAATAAAAATTTATCAACTTTTGCAATAGGGCCAACATGTTGACTTATTAAATCATTTATTTCTGCATTAATTATCTCATCATTATTTGGCATTTGATGACATATTACAAAAGCAAAAACACCATTTCCTTTAATTTTATGAGGATAGCCAACAATTGCACTTTCACAAACATTTTCATGCTCATCAATAGCGCTTTCAATTTCAGCTGTTCCAAGATTATGGCCTGAAACAATTAATACATCATCAACTCTTCCTGTAATTCTAAATAAGCCATCATTATTTTTATAACAGCCATCGCCACTGAAATATTTTCCTGGAAAAGATGAAAAATAGGTGTTTATATATCTTTGATGATCACCATATATTGTTCTTGCCATAGACGGCCATGGGTATTTTATACATAATTTTCCTTCAGAGTTATTTTCTTTTAATTCTTCCCCATTTTCATCAACAATACAAGCTTGAATTCCAGGAAGCGGTAATGTTGCGAAAGTTGGCTTTGCCTTATTTATACCTGCAAGATTAGAAATCATTATTCCACCTGTTTCTGTCTGCCACCAAGTATCTACTATTGGGCATTTTTCACCACCAATTTCTTTAAAGTACCAATTCCAAGCGTCTTCATTTATTGGCTCTCCAACGGTGCCCAAAACTTTTAATGAATCAAGATTGTATTTTCTAACATATTGATTTCCTTTTGCCTCTAACGCTCTAATTGCAGTAGGCGCAGTGTAGAAAATATTAATCTTATTTTCCTGAACAATTTCCCAAAACCTTCCTGGGTCTGGGTATGTTGGTACTCCCTCAAACATTACTGTTGTAGCACCAGCAAGCAAAGGCCCATAAATTATATAGCTGTGACCAGTAATCCATCCAATATCTGCTGTACACCAATATAGGTCTCCTTTTTTATATTGGAAAACATTTTCAAATGAATATTGAGCATAAATCATATATCCAGCAGTTGTGTGAACAATTCCTTTTGGTTTTCCTGTTGATCCAGAAGTGTAAAGAATAAATAGTTCATCTTCTGAATTCATACTTTCAGCTTTACATTTCTCATTTGAATCTTTCATTTCTTCATGCCACCAAAAATCTCTTTTCTCGTGCATCTTAATATTAGAATTAGTTCTTTTTAAAACAATTGTAAATTCAATTGAAGGTGTTTTTTTCATTGCATCATCAGCGATTTCTTTTAATGGGGTTATTTTATTTCCCCTAAAACCACCATCTGATGTAATTAAAGCCTTACATTTTGCATCATTAATTCTATCGGATAAAGATTTTGCAGAAAATCCAGCAAACACAACAGAATGAATAGCTCCTATTCGCGCACATGCCAAAACAGCAATGGCAAGTTCAGGAACCATTGGCATATATAAGCAAACTCTATCACCTTTTACAATTCCTTTATTTCTTAGCACATTTGAAAATTTGCAAACTTCTAGATGAAGATCTTGGTAAGTGATATCAATATTTTTTTCTTTAGGATTGTTAGCAATCCATTTTATGGCAATTTGATTTCCATTTTCCTTTAAATGTCTGTCTAAACAATTTTCGGTAATATTTAATTTTCCCCCACTAAACCAATTAACCTTTGCCTTATAAAAATCCCAGTTTAAAATCTCATTCCATTTTTGGTGCCAACTAAACTTTTCTGCTTTTTCAGCCCAAAACTTCTCTGGATCTAAATCAAATTTATTTTTTTCTGAAATGTATTCTTTTAGATTTTTTATTCTCATCTTAATTATCTTGTTTGATACTTTAAATTTTTTATCGTTGTTATGCTAAGTTAACTTTTTTGTAATACAATCTTCGTATAAACTTTTAATGTTTTTGTAAATTAGCGAGAATTTAAAAATATCAATATGCAAAAATTTATACTTACTTTATTTAATTTGTTTTTTATATCATCATTAGTTGCTCAAGATTGCACAGATTTATTTTTTTCAGAATATATTGAAGGACCTGCAAATAATAATGGCGTTGAAATATATAACCCATCAAATAGTACTTTTGATTTAAGTGCTTATTCAGTAAATAGGTATGGAAATGGGGCAAGTTCAGGCCCTGATACCTGGCCACTTTCTGGATCAATTGCTCCAGGACAAACTATTTCAATTGGAAATGGACAATTAGACTCTGTATGGGTTCAGACTTACTGGTCAGTACCGGTTGACCCTGTATTTTATAACGGATGTGATTTGCATTGTAGCGGGATTTATCCTACTCCATTTTACTTTAATGGTGATGATGCTATTACACTTGAAAAAGACGGTAGTATTATTGATATTATAGGAAAGGTTGGGGAAGACCCGGGAGCTGCATGGACCGATGATGCATCAGCAGGATATACAGATGCAAACGGTGGTACTTGGTGGACAAAGAGACAAACCTTAGTTAGAAAAGCTTCTGTAAAAAAAGGGGTAACAATGAATCCTATTGTTTTTAACCCAACATTGGAATGGGACTCACTACCTGATGCTACATACTCAGGATTGGGCTCTCATAATTGTGATTGTTTTACATCAACCGGAAGTTTTAGCTCAACTTCTTCAAGTTATGTAGTATATCCAAACCCTGCAAATCAAGGAGATAATATTGGAATAAATACATCCAAAGAAATTAAAAATATTTATTTATATAATTTAGAAGGTAAACAGCTTAATTTTATTTCAGTAAATGCTACAAAAGCGGTTCTAAACACTAGCGATTTAATTTCAGGAAACTATCTACTTAAAATAAGTTTTGATTCAGGTTCGTCCATTGAGCATAAAATAATTGTTCAATAGAGATTAATAAAATACTGTCTTGAAAAAAAATATTGTTTTATTTTTTATTTGTTATTTATTGAGTTTAAATTATGTTTTTTCTCAAGTTACAGTTAGAGGATCTGTTATTGATGCCTCGACATCAGAGCCCTTAATAGGAGCTACTATAATTTATGGAAAAGGAATGGGGACTGTTACTGATTTTGATGGTAATTACTCATTTGAAATAAGTGAAGGAGAACGTAATCTTACTGTTTCTTATGTTGGCTATAAGCAATTGTCTAAAAGAATTAATGTCAATAAAAACTCATCAGTTTTCAATTTTAAATTAAAAACACTTTTGCTAAATGAGGTTCAAGTATCGGCAGATTTAGCTAAGGAAAGAGAAACGCCTGTTGCTTTTTCAAGCATACCTATAAAAAAAATTACTGAAGAATTAGCGTCTCAAGATATACCAATGATTTTAAATTCTACACCTGGAGTTTATGCTACTCAATCTGGAGGAGGAGATGGAGATGCGCGAATTACTATTCGTGGTTTTAATCAAAGAAATGTTGCAGTGATGATTGATGGTATACCAGTAAATGACATGGAAAATGGTTGGGTTTACTGGAGCAATTGGTTTGGATTAGATGCTGTTACCTCTAATATTCAGGTTCAAAGAGGTCTTGGCGCTTCTAAATTAGCCATTCCATCTGTTGGTGGTACTATGAATATTTTAACTAAAGGCACAGGAAATAAGTCAGGAGGAAGAATAAAGCAAGAACTTGGATCTTTTGGAAAACTTAGAACATCAATTGGATATAATTCGGGAAAATTAAAAAATGGATGGGGCCTTACTTTAGCAGGATCTTACAAACAAGGAAATGGTTTTGTAGATGAAACATCTAGTCAAGGCTTCTTTTATTATTCTAAAATTCAAAAAGAATTAGGTAAGCATGTATTGAGCTTTTCAATTATGGGAGCTCCTCAAAGTCATGGTCAAAGATCCTATAAAAGTGATATTGCAACTTATGATACTACATTTGCTCGCGAATTAGGTGACACATCTTCTTTTAGTAACAGAATAGTAAACAAAGGAATAAAGTATAATAAGCATTGGGGTTATTTAAATAGATGGACATTAAATTCAAATGGAGATACTATAAATAATAATGAAACATTAAATACCAGAAAAAACTATTATCACAAACCCCAGTTTTCTTTGAGAGATTTTTGGACGGTAAACAAAAAACTTTACATTTCAAATATATCATATCTTTCCATTGGTAATGGAGGAGGAACCAATATTAGTGGTAATACTAATAATTATGATGAAAATGGTCAATATAATTTACAGGAGGCATATGATATCAATACTAATAATATTGACCAATTTTATTCACAGGAAAATAAATCTGAAACCTATCTTAGAAGTTCAATAAATAATCATTTCTGGTATGGGTTATTATCAACTGTAAATTATAAGTATTCAGATAGTATTACAATTTCAGGTGGACTAGATTATCGATATTACAAAGGAGAACATTATAGAGAAGTATATGATTTATTAGGTGGGGATTATACTATTGATGATGCAAATGGAATGCAAGAATCTCAGGTAAAGCAAAAAGGAGACAAAGTGGGTTATTATAATGATGGCTATGTTAAATGGATAGGGGGGTTTACACAAGTAGAATATAGTGATGGTAAAATTAGTTCATTTTTAAATTTATCTGCTGCTAATTCAGCATACAAAAGAATAGATTATTTCAAGAAAAAAGATTTGGTTTTAGATGACACAACCTTTACTGAAGCTCTTGGAACCTCAGTTAACACAACATATATTTTTGATGAAAATGGTGCTATTATTGGCGCAGACAAATCGATGGTTGAAGATACTATTTTTTATAATGGGCAATATTATACTATGAACTCTGATGAAGCAAGACTTGCAGAGACAGATTGGAAATGGATCCCAAGTTTTACAATTAAAACTGGTATGAATTATAATTTTGATGACTATAATAACGCTTTTATTAATCTTGGCTACATATCAAAGTCTCCAAGGTTTAATAATGTATATGATTATAGCAATCAACTTTTTAGAGAGATAAAAAATGAAAATGTTCTTGCTGCTGAATTAGGGTATTCTTACAGGTCTTCACTATTTTCAGCTAACCTAAATACATATTATACTTCTTGGCAAAATAAACCTTCTAATGGTGGTGTTAGCGTTATGATAGATGATGTTACTTACAGGGCTAATATTAATGGAATGGATGCTTTGCATAAAGGAATAGAATTCGATTTTATTTATAAGATTCTTCATAATCTAAGTGTAGAAGGGTTGCTGTCTCTTGGAGATTGGAAGTGGAAATCTGAAGATACGGTTAGATTTTTAGATGACAATAATAATCCAATTTTAGATGATTTTAATAATGAGGTTGTTGCCACATTTGATGCTGTAGATGTTCATGTTGGAGACGCAGCGCAAACTCAATATGGTCTTAGTTTAAGATATGAACCAACATATAATTCTTATATAAAAATTAGAGGCACATTATTTGATAATTATTATTCTGACTTTGATCCTCTCTCTTTAAATGGGACAAATGCTAGAACAGAATCTTGGAAGATTCCTTCATATACTATTTTTGACTTGCATTGTGGCTATAAGATTAAATTAACACCTAAAAACAAACTGAATTTAAGGTTTAGTGTTTTAAACTTACTTGATGAAATGTATATTTCTGATGCTCAAAATAATGATCCTTATAATGCCAACTATCAGGATTTTGATGCAAAATCTGCCGGTGTCTTTTTTGGTTTAGGAAGGAGGCTTAACCTTTCAGCAACTTTTAACTTTTAAATTTATTAAAATGAAAAAAATCAAATTATTTTTTATTATAAATATATTAATTCAATCTATTTATGCTCAGGATATATTAACTGCTCGATCTCAAGGTATTGGAGCTAATGTTACTGTAACAGGAGTGGTGACAAATGGAGATGAATTAGGTCCTATTCGGTATATTGAAGACGGTACTGCAGGTTTAGCATTATATGATTTAACAACTAATTTATTATTAAGCAGCTGCGTGCGAGGGGATAGTATTACAGTTTCAGGAACACTTGTTGATTATAACGGATTGCTAGAGTTAAACCCAACATCGGCTGCATTTATTCATTCAAATAATAATCCTTTACCGCAGCCACAAAATGTAACTCCAAATCAAATTGGAGAAGCAACTGAATCAGAACTTGTTCAAATTGACAATGTAATTTTTAACTCTGGAGGCTCATTATTTACAGTAGGGACTCATGATTTTTCATCCAATTCTCAATCTGGTAAGATTTATATAAGAACAGGACACCCACTAGAAAATTCATTAATTCCTTCTGGTCCAGTAACATTAATTGGAATTTCTTCTCAGTACACTTTCTTTGTACCTGCAAATGATGGGTATCAAATTTTACCTAGAGACTCAGCAGATGTTATTCAATCAGGAAACTTGATATTAACTTCAGCAGTAACTCAATCAAATATTACAACAAGTAGTTTTGATCTTTCTTGGACAACTTCAGATTCCTCAACAACTGAATGTAATTATGATACTTCTCAAATATTAACTTTAAATCAAAATAATGGAGGGAATGTAGTAAGTCACACTTTAAGTTTGACTGGCCTGCAGCCTGCAACTTTTTATTATGTACAATGTTATTCGGTTCGAGGATCTGACACTGCATTTTCAAATACAGGAATTTATTCTACAGCTTCAAATTCGTCTGGGAAAATTCGTCCTTATTTTAATCATAGTGTTGAGACTTCTGTATCAACAGGTGTAGATGCTCAAAATATTACAACTTATTTTAATGATACAATCAAAGCATATATGGATTTGGCTCAAAATACTTTAGATATTTGTGTCTACAATGCTTCTGATGCTCTTATAGCAACTGCAATAAATGATGCTCATAATAGAGGTGTACAAGTAAGATATATTGCTGATGATGATGTTGTAAATTCTATGCTAAATAGTTTAGATCCAAATATTCCTATTGTTTACAGAACTCCGACTCCTGCTGCAGGAATTATGCATAATAAATTTTTAGTTATTGATGTAAATTCTGTGAATAACTCTTGGATTATGACAGGCTCAACCAACTGGACTAACCCAAGCAATCTTTTTAATGATTATAATAACTTGATTTTTGTTCAGGATCAAGCATTGGCAAAAGCCTATACAATGGAATTTGAAGAAATGTGGGCAGGATCATTTGGTTCAAATAAAATTGACAATACTCCACATGATTTTAATGTTAACGGAAAACACATGGAGTTATATTTCTCTCCTTCAGACCAGACTACAAGTAAAATTTTAGAGGTAATAAATTCTGTTGACTATACATTAGAATTTGCATTATTAGAATTTACAAGAGATGATCTTGGAGCTGCTATTATCGATGTTCATAATAGTTTTGGTACAAATGTTCGCGGTATAATGGAATCTACAAATTCACAATATAGTGAGTTTGACAATATGTCTAATGCAGGAGTTAATGTTAAGTCACATTCAGGAATCCAATATACTATACATCATAAATATGCTATAGCAGATGCTGATATTGTTGCCTCTGATCCAATTTTATTAACGGGTTCTCATAATTGGAGTAATAATGCAGAAAATAATTCTGATGAAAATACATTGATTATTCATGATCATACAACAGCAAACATTTACTTACAAGAGTTTACAAAACGATTTAATGAATTAAGCACCACATCATTCATCAATAATTTAATTGACATAAATATTAACGTATTTCCAAACCCTAGCTTTGGAGAAATAAATATTGAATCTGATTTAGAGATTAATAAAATACATGTATATCAAATGGATGGTAAATTAATTAAAATAGTAACTACTCAAAATTTCAATTTGGAAAGAAATGCAATTTATTACCTCAAGGTATTTACTAATTCAGGAAATGCAGTTAAAACAATTGTAGTTCAATAAAACTAATTGCTTGCAAATATATTTTCAACTCTTTTTGCAAAATACATTAAGTATAGAAAGCAGAAAAC
>CAZJXE010000009.1:0-1844 GCA_964549835.1 uncultured Weeksellaceae bacterium | reverse complement strand
AACCCAAATGTTTTTAATGTAAGTGCGGGCTTATCTTTTCCAATAAAAAATCCAGCAATTTGAATGGCAACACAAATCGCAAAAGCAAAAAGATGTTTAACCTCAAAACCAGATATTGCATTTACAGATAGTACTACTCCAAATGCAACATAAGGCACAATAATATAAAGCCATTTTTTTAGTGTGTTTGACGGATTAAAAACAGTTATAGCACCAGTCCATCTACCTATCATCAAGCCTCCCCAATACATTGAAATATATGGGGCAATTTGTGTATCATTTAATGAGCCAAATGCAGAAGTTTTTAATAATTCTCCAAGATTACTTTGGATTGAAACTTCAACACCTACGTAAGTAAAAATTGCTAACATTCCTAATACAAGTTGAGGGTATTGCATGGCACCCCATCCGTCAGAATCTTTTTTAGCAAGAAGATTAGAAATTATTAAGCTTCCTACCACTACAGCTAGACTAATTAACGATAGATTAAGAATTAGTGTTTCTGAATCATCACTAAGTGATTCACCATCACCTAAACCAACATATTGGTTAAATATTTGATAAAAAATAATTATTAAAAGAATTGTAATTATTATTAATGTTGACATGGCTTTTGAAGCTCCTAAAAAACTTGAATCTTCTTTGCCGTCAGGTAATTTTTTAGAAAAATGGAATAGTCCAGCTGCTGCTAAAAATAAAACTCCTACGGCGATATATAAATATTGTACTACAGTTAGTGTAATATTATTATTTGCTATTTCTTTCACTAAATCAATATTGGCACTAGCTGCAGTTCCAAATAATGCTAATGAAACTACAATTGGTCCAATTGCAGTACCAAAAGAATTAACACCTCCAGCTAAATTTAATCTATGAGATCCCTTTTCTGGACTTCCAAGTGAAATAGCAAAAGGATTTGCAGCTGTTTGCTGTAATGAGAACCCTAAGCCAACAATAAATAGAGCTCCTAAAATGTAATTAAAGGCAGACGAATCACCTGGTGCAGCTCCATTAACTGCAATTATCATGGCACAAGCTCCTAATGCTGATAATAAAAGGCCTTTAACAATACTACTTTTAAAGCCCCAAGAGTTCATAATGTCCATATTTCTTACGGAAGAAAAAATGAATAATAAAAGAGCTCCAATGTAATAAGCACCATAAAAAGCAAAATCAATTAATTGGCTTTGAAACTGGTCTAAACTAAAGTATGTTTTACAAAATGGAATAAATACACCATTACTTGCTGCTATAAATCCCCAAAAAAAGAAGACTGTAACTAATGTATATAATGCTTGTTTATAGTTTGTATTTTCACTCATAATTTTATTTTATAGTTATTTCATCAACAAAAATCCATGTAACACCTCCGGCACCCAAATGCCATGGTGGGCATAAACCATAATTCTTTGCTTTAATTTTAATATATCTTGCTTTCAAATCGTTTACTTTAAGTGTAAAATCTTTTTGGAAACTCCCTTCAATGCTGTCAGAGAAATTTGGGAAGACCTTACCTTGGTAACTGTAATTTATATCATCTTTAGAAGTCCAATATTCAACCTGTTTTGGAAAAAAAATCCAGGATCTTACATCTTGATGACAACCCAAAGATATTGATTTAATTTTTTTTATTTCACTTAAATCTACAATAACTTGTAAATCTTCTCTGTAGCCTTGCCAATTACCGGTTCTATAGTTATTTCCTCCTCTTAATTGATCTATTAAAGTTTTATTTCCTGCAGCTGCATATTGATTTGCATATTTACTAAGAATCTTGATTTTTTTGCTATCATCTCTTGGAAAAAACTCAGCTGAAACTACTTTACTTTTTTTGCCTTCTTTTA
>CAZJXE010000008.1:0-20785 GCA_964549835.1 uncultured Weeksellaceae bacterium | reverse complement strand
ATCTTGCAATAATTCATTATAATCAAGAAAAGGAGAGAGGCCTCTAATTTTGTTGTGAATTTGATCAATGCTCTGCCCCCAATTAATTCTTAATAATTCTTTATTAATTTTTGGAGCTTTTTTATATTTTTCTGATTGATTTTGTATTTTGATTTTAAGAGTATTATTTCTAATTAATTCAATAGTTTTATTGGTGATTTCAATACCGTCAATTATCATTTGATTGTGTAATTGTGCAGCAGTCATATTTTTATCAATACTAATCTTTTTCTGTAATATTATATCTCCTTGATCAATTTTGTCATTAATAAAAAAAGATGAAATTCCAGTATGTTTTTCCCCATTAATCAAAACCCAATTTATTGGACCCGCCCCTCTATAATCAGGTAAAAAAGAAGTATGTAGATTTATTGTTCCTTTTTTTGGTATTTGCCAAACTTTTTTTGGTAGTTTTCTAAATGCAATAACTAAAAAAATATCTGCATTAAATTTTTTTAATTTTTCGACGAACTTATCGTCTTTTAAGTTTTTTGGCTGAAAAACAGGAATATTTAATTCAATTCCAGTTTTTTTAACATCTGGAAATTGAAATTTTTTTCCCCTTCCTTTTTGACTATCTTCTGCAGTTACAATAGATACAATTTCATTTCCATTTAATATTTTTTTAAGTATTTGGCTTGAAAAATCTGGAGTTCCAAAAAAAACTATTTTCATTTAAAAAGGTTTTAATTTTTCTTATTTAAGATAAACTTATTTCCAAATTTATAAATGATATCGTTATCAAAAAGGTAATTAATCACTTTTTCTATCTTTTCAATTTCATATTCATTTATTTTATTTGCGATTTCATCAATGCTATTTTCTTTCTCTTCTAATATTTTAATTATTTTTTTAGAGATATTATTAAAAGTTTGATCATTAATCTTTTTCTTATTTAATTCTATACAATAATCACAGATACCACATTTCTCTGATTTAATTTCATCAAAATATTTTAATAAAATTAAGCTTCTACATTCTTCTTTGTTCTTAATATATTGAATTACATTTTCATATCTATTTAATGCTCTTTCTCTATCTATTTTGATTTTATTTTCAGAGATACCTAAGTTATTTGCATCTTTTCTTATTTGTGTAAATTTTAGATATGTCCCTGTTTTATTTTCACGATACTTTAATATTCCCCTTTCTTCAAGCTTTTTCAAAACATCTCTAACTTTAGTATTTGGTTTATTAATTTTTTTTTGAATAGAATTTTCATCTATTCTGCTATAGTTACCAAAAATATTTTGATAATCTCTTAAAAGTATTTGAATATATCCCTCATAAAAGCTATTTGCTATTTGAAATTTATATAATTCTGAATTACTAACAACTATTTTGATTTGAGAGCTTGTTTTTTCAGAGTCATATAATTTAATTAACTCTTCTCTTTGCAGATAATTTAACGAAGAAAATGTTTCTTTTATATCTAATTTATATCTCTTACAAAAATCTCCTATTTCAAATTTAAAATCTTCTTCTGGATGTGTATTTAATGGTACTTGTAAATAATCACATATTTTTTGATATATGTATTCTAAATCTCTAATTTCTGGATTTCTCTCATTTATAGTTTTATAGTTTATTTTAATGTCTTTTTCATCATACAAAATGAATGAATATGATGTTTTTCCATCTCGTCCTGACCGACCTGATTCTTGAAAATAATCTTCTATATTTAAAGGAATATTCATATGAACAACTAATCTTATGTCAGTTTTATTTATTCCTAATCCAAATGCACTTGTTGCAACAATAATTCTAGTTTTATTTTCTATCCAATCATTTTGAATTTTATTTCTTGTTTGTATATCTATTCCAGCATGAAATGGACTTACTGAATATGATTTGTTTTTTAAAAACTCACTAATCTCCTTACTTTCTTTTCTTGATCCTACATAAATGATTATTGAACTTTTTATCTTATTGACTAATTTGATTAAAGTATCTTTTTTGCTTTTGCAATTTACAACTACATATGAAAGATTTTTTCTAAAAAATGATGATCTGATTATATTTTCTTTCTTAAAATCTAGATTTTCTTGAATATCTTTAGTTACATTTTTGTTAGCTGTTGCAGTCAATGCTAAAATTGGCACATCTTTTTTAATATCTCTTAGCTTTGAAATTAATCTATATGATGGTCTAAAGTTATGACCCCATTGTGAAATACAATGTGCTTCATCTACAGCTATAAGATTAACATTCATTTTTGAGATTTTATCTAAAATATTTTTATCATTTATTTTTTCTGGAGATAAGTACAAAAATTTCACATTTCCATATATACAGTTTGTAAGCGCTGTTTCAATTTTGTTTTTATTCATCATGGATGAAATTGCAATAGATTTTATTCCTTTTGACTTTAAATAATTTGTTTGATCTTTCATTAGGGACAATAATGGAGTAATTACAATACAAATTCCTTCTTCTATTAACGCTGGTATTTGAAAGCAAATTGACTTTCCTCCAGCAGTTGGTAATAGTGCTAGAGTATCTTGTTTATTAATTATAGAATCTATTACTTCTTTTTGATTTAATCTAAATGAAGTATGACCCCAATATTTTTTAAGAATATCTAAAGCTTCCATAATACACGAAAATAAGCATAAAATGAAAACTTAAATTATCTAATCAGTATAACTTTCTTATTCTTGGGATGCTAGAAATCGTTCGGCGTCTAGTGCAGCCATACATCCGGTTCCTGCTGATGTAACTGCTTGTCTATACACGTGGTCAGCAACATCACCTGCTGCGAAAACGCCAGGGATTTTAGTTTTGGATGTGCCTGCTTCAATATGAAGATATCCATTCTCGTCCATGTCTAGCTGACCATTAAAAAGACTTGTATTAGGAGTATGTCCTATAGCTACAAAAAACCCTTTTGCAGGAATTATTGTTTCTTCTCCTGTAATATTGTTTAATGCTGTAACACTTTCAACACCAATTTCACCAGGCTCTCCATTTATGCTCTTTGTTTCATGATTAAAAAGCACCTCTAGGTTTTCAGTATTAAATACTCTTTTTTGCATTGCCTTTGACGCTCTCATTTCATCTCTTCTTACAAGTAGAGTTACTTTTGTGCATAGTTTTGCTAAATAAGTTGCTTCTTCTGCAGCTGTATCACCTCCACCAACAACAACTACATCCATTCCCTTGTAGAAAAATCCATCACATGTTGCACAAGCTGAAACACCATAGCCATTCAATCTTTTTTCATCTTCGATTCCTAACCACTTTGCTGATGCCCCAGTTGCTATAATTATTACTTCAGCTAACACATTATCTTTTTCATCTATTTCAACTTTAAATGGTCTTTCACTAAGATCTACTTTTGTTACCATTCCCCATCTTGTATCAGTATCAAATCGTTCAGCTTGGGCTTTAAAGTCTTCCATCATTTTTGTTCCGTCAACACCGTTTGGATAACCTGGGTAATTGTCTACTTCAGTTGTGGTTGTTAATTGACCACCAGGTTGTAGACCTTGAATTAAAACTGGCTTTAGATCGGCTCTTGCTGCATATATTGCAGCTGTATATCCAGCAGGTCCAGATCCAATTATTAGAGTTTCAATTTTTTCAATTTCTTCAGCCATAAGTTTTAATTTTTAGCTAAATTATTAAAAAACATCTGTTATTTCGATCGATCCAAGAGGTATTGGAGAATTTGTTGAAAACCCATCAATTATTGGTATCTCATAATATATACTTCCATATCCTGTCCATCCACCATAACCCCCATTTACATTACTAACAATGTTTAAGGGTTCTTGAAATGGATTTCCATTTGATCCAAATTGTCTAACAAGACTTCTCCAAAACTTAAGAGATGGTTCATCAATTTGACAAAATTTAATTATTACTACATCATTAGGAACTAGAATACTATCTGTTACACCATTTAATTCGTAAGATTTATATCTTTCAGCATTGTATGGGAACTGAGGAAAGTTACCGTCACCTTTTTGTGGAAAATATGTTTCAAATCTTGTCCCATTAATTAAAATATCAGTTCCAGCATCAATTAACTCCATAAGATCATCACTTCCATCTTCTAAGGTCCAATTAACAGTATCAATATTCCAATGAACAGGTTTTCTATATTTTAATAAAATATTATTTCGTGTCTCTGCAGGGTCATCATATATTGCTCTAATATCAAATTCATAATCTTTATCAGAAAATTCATTTTTTTCTACCCATAAACAATCTAATGGAGTTACAGTTGGTATTGTTGTTTGACTTGTAATTGTTTGATTATTCCATCTAACAATTAGGTTATAAGTTTTATTTTCTTGGCTAAAGCTATATCCATTTGAATTTGCATATGGAGGATTACTTAAAGAAGATAAATAATTTAAGTCTGTGAAAATCGGAATTGAATCAAATGGTGGTGGTAAAGGTTGTAGAAACACAGAATCAGCAATTCCATTTTCGTTTATTGTCCAAACAACAACTTCTGCATCATATACAAATAAATCATTGTAAGTGTTTATGTTGATTTCATCAAAATAGCCTTGATTCTTTGAAAGAATCACATATGGAGGCATATTTGGCTCAATACCTCCTTCAATTACGAGCTGTTGTGATTCAATAGGAAAATTTAAAGAAATCTCATCTTGACAAGAAATAAAACATAAAAATATAAATAAAATTTTTCTCATTTTTAAAAATTAAAGTTCCAAGTTACTGAAGGTAATATTGGAAAAATTGATACCTGATATGCTTTTGGTTCAACATTACCATTTTGTATATTTTGATTTTCACCATTTTCCTCCAGACCTTCTAGTGCAAAATAAATAAAATATGGATTTTTTCTAGAGTAAACATTATATATTGAAAAATTCCAAGTTGATTTAAATTTCTTTTTCTTTTTAGAAGGGGTGTAGGTTGCTCCAATATCCATTCGGTGATAAGGATCCATCCTATATCCGTTTCTTGATGTAAATTGTGTGTAAACATCGCCTCCAATTACATATCTTTCTGTTGGAAGTGTAATAGCATTTCCTGTTGCATAAACAAATACTCCACTTAGCACCCAAGATTTAGATAACTTATGAGTAGCTGTAATAGATAAATCATGTCTTCTATCATATTTTGCAGGAAATGATAAACCGTTATTAACTTCATCAAAATATCTTGTAGTTTTAGATAATGTATATCCGATCCATCCTGTTGTTTTTCCTTGATTTTTCTTTAATAATAATTCTATTCCATACGAATCTCCTTCTCCAAAAGTAAATGAATTATCACTGCTTTGATTTGTATTATCTTCAGGTAAAAATCCTTCTTTATATTCAATTAAATTAGTCATCTCCTTGTAATATGCTTCTAAAGAAGTCTCATACATATTATCCTTAAAATTTTTAAAATAACCTAAAGCATATTGTCTAGAAAATTTAGGTTTTATTGCAGTTGAACTTGGAACCCAAAGATCTGTTGGTAGACTAACAGATGATGTAGATGCTAGATGAATATATTGATAATTTTCAGTGTAGGATGTTTTTACTGAGCTGGTTGTATTTAACTTATATCTTAGAGAAAACCTGGGCTCAACATTTCTGTAATTATCTGAGCTAAAAGTTAAATCATTTTGAATATATTTTAAAAAATTAATATCTCCTCTGTGTTGAAAAGAAGAATATCTAATTCCTGCATTAATTTTAATATCATCACTTAGTTCAAAATCATCAGAAAAATACAGTGCACCTTCATTTGAATATTGTCTATAAATCTCATCGGGTGCAAATTCTACATCTCCAGAACGACCTGTAGCATTTCCAGGGGTGAAAATATGGTAAGTATAATTTGTTCCAAATTTAATTGTATGTCTTTGATTAGGTTGATATAAAAAATCAACTTTTGTGTTCCAATCATTAATTCCTGAGAAAATTTTAAATTCAAACTCGCTTTGAGCCAAATTAAATTCAAATCGATAGTCACTAAAAATTACTGATGTATTCATAAACAGTTTGTCATTAAAGAGATGATTCCACCTTAAGGAGCCTGTTGCGTTTCCCCAGGGAATTTCAATAGCAAATCCATTATCACTATTTGCAAAACTAAAAACATCCCTACCAAAGTATCCACTTAAATAAAGTCTGTCTTTATCAGAAATCCTGTAATTTATTTTAGTAGTTAAATCATAGAAATAATAGCCAGAACCAGCAAAAGCATTTGGCTCTCCCGTTTCAGGATCTTCTCTATTTAAAAATGGTTGTGAAAGAACATCAATATAGGTTCTTCTTCCTGAGAGAATAAAAGAACTTTTTTCTTTTTGTATTGGTCCTTGAAAGGTTAACCTTGATGACAATAATCCTATTCCTCCATCAGCTTGATATTTTTTATTATTTCCATCTTTCATAGAAATATCTAAAACCGATGATAATCTACCTCCATACTCGGCAGGCATTCCCCCTTTTATAATATTTATGTCTTTTATAGCATCAGCATTAAATACTGAAAAGAAACCAAAAAGATGTGATGCATTATAGACAACAGCTTCATCTAATAATATAAGATTTTGATCTGGTCCACCTCCTCTAACATATAAGCCAGAACTTCCTTCTCCATTTGAAGTGATTCCAGGAAGTAACTGTGCAGATTTTAATACATCAACCTCCCCTAGAATAACGGGAAGTTGCTTTATATTATTAACTTCAATTTTAACCTGGCTCATTTTAGAACTACTAACATTCTTATCTAGTTTTTCGCCAGTTACAATTACTTCTTCTGTAATAATAGCATCGCTTTTTAGTGAGATGTTAATTCTTGTATCTTTATTTAAATTAACATTTTTTGTAATTGACTGAAGACCAATAAAGGAGTAGATTATTTCATAATTACCTTCTTCAAGTGTTAAAGAATAAAATCCGTATTGGTTTGTTACCGTTCCTTTAAAAGTATTTTTATCATATATAGAAACACCAATTAGGTTTTCACCACTTTCATTTTCCTGGACATAACCACTTATTGTATAATTTGTTTGAGCAAAAGAACTCAAATAAGAAAAAAATAAAAGGAAAAAAAGTATTTGTTTAAATTTCATTAATCAGAAAGTTATGCAAATATATAGCTTTTTTAAATTTTCTTTATACAAATGGAGTTATTAATGAATTCAAAATTTTAATTTAAAATATTGTTTATTTCGATTTCAACTTTTTGAGCATTTGGCAGCATCCTTTCTTCCAAAATTGAATTCAAAGGAATTGCTGGTAAATTTTCTGAACCAATAACTGTTATAGCATTATCAAGAAAGTTAAAACAATTTTTGTAAATTTTAGCAGCTAATGATTGAGCAAAAGAATTTTGTTTAGGTTCTTCACTTAATACAATACAATTACTATGTAATTTGACTTTTTCATAAATATACTTCTCATCTATTGGATAAAGACTTCTAAGGTCTACGATTTCAATTTGATTATTGAATTTTTTAGCCGCTTGTTTTGCCCAGTAAACCCCCATTCCATAAGTAACAATACATAAACTTTTTCCTTGTTCAATTTTTTCTTTACTTGCCAATAAAACGGACTTTGCTTTTCCTAATGGTAACACATAGTCTTGAGAAGGTTCAATTGTTTTAGTTTCTTCAGTTCCTTTTAATTTACCCCAATATAATCCTTTGTGTTCTAAAATAACTACAGGATTTGGATCATAAAATGCAGCTTTCATAATTCCTTTTAAATCTGCTGCATTAGAAGGATAGGCAATTTTTATTCCGTGAATATTAGTTAAAATAGATTCAACAGATGATGAGTGATATGGTCCACCACTTCCATAAGCACCAGTTGGTACTCTAATTACACAACTAACTGGCCATTTTCCATTAGATAAATAATATGATCTACTTACTTCAGTAAATAACTGATTAAGACCAGGCCATATATAGTCAGCAAATTGAATTTCTACAATAGGTTTAAGACCTACAGCAGACATTCCAACAGTACTTCCTATTATAAAAGCTTCTTGAATTGGTGTATTAAAAACTCTTTCGTCACCAAATGTTTCTCCAAGTGTTGCTGCTTCTCTAAAAACACCTCCCAATCTTTTACCAACATCTTGACCATAAAGTAAACACTCTGGATGATCTTGCATCAATTCTTTTATTGCACATATTCCTGCATCAACCATGAAAATACTTTGATTTTCAGCAGGAGATCTAACCCCAATTTCTTCATTTATTGTTGTGGGTGCAAATTTATGTTTAAATAAATCTTCTGGATCGGGATCAACAGCTCTCATTACATTTTTAAATTCTTCTTTAATTTCATTATCAATAAAATTTTTAATTTCAGATAATTTAGAAATTTCAAAATTATTTTCAATTAGAAGCTTTTCAAGTTTTGGAAGAGGATCCTCTTTTTTTGCTTTTTCCATATCGTCTCTGTACCATTCCATTCTAACTCCAGATGTGTGATGATTTAATAAAGGAACTTTAGCATGTATTAAAATTGGACCTGAACTTTTCCTTATTTCAGAAATTGAACTTTGGATTGTATTGTAAGATTCTTCAAAATTTGTGCCATCTATTGAATAACTTTTGATTCCAAAACCTTTAGCATATGTTGCAGCATCAACAGTTCTTGTCTCAGAAGAATGTGCCGATATATCCCATTCATTATCTTGAACTAAATATAAAATTGGTAGTTTCTTTAGAGCAGCCATCTGAAAAGCTTCAGCGACTTCACCCTCAGTAATCGATGCATCGCCAAATGAACAAACAACAACTGGATTTTTTTCTAGCGTATTTTCTTTAAAATTGTTTTTTGATTTATATCTTAAACCAAGAGCAATTCCTGTAGTTGGAATTGCCTGCATGCCAGTTGCTGAGGATTGATGAATAATCTTTGGCATATCATCTCTATTAAGTGATGGGTGAGAATAATAGGTTCTCCCTCCTGAAAAGGGATCATCTTTTTTACACATTAATTGCAGCATTAACTCATAAGGTGTAATTCCTATTGAAAGTAATATAGAATCATCTCTGTAGTAAGGTGATACCCAATCGAACTCTTTTAATTGTAAACCAAGAGCAATTTGTATAACTTCATGACCTTTTGAAGTTGCATGTACGTATTTTGATGTTATTTCTTTGTTTTCTTCATATATACTACTTAATGAACGAGCAGTACATATTAAACGATAAGCCTTTTCAAGTATGTCTTTTTTGATTTTTTTTGCCACTTATTTTGTTTTGAATCTAGCAATGGCTTGTTTGGTAAAATCTGACAAAACTAATTGACCACTATACTCAGCTCTTTCTTCAAGTAGCTTGTCCCAATGTGTTGTGCCAGACCAAAAGACTTCTTTTAGTTTTTTTATTGCTTCAGGATTTGATTCTAAAAGTTCTTTAACTAAAAGACTAATTTCTTTATCCATCTCATCATTTGAGTCAAAAATTTCAGAGTATATTCCCTTTTCCCTTGCCCATTCTGCATTAAACCATTTCGTTGCATTAATTGAAAGAGTAGAATAAGCAGATAGACCAGATTTTCTTTCAACTGCTGGACCAACAACAAAAGGACCAATACCAACAGCTAACTCGCTTAACTTTATTGATGAAAATTTAGTGGCAAAACAATAGTCGCCAGCGCATGCCATTCCAACTCCTCCGCCAACAGCTTTTCCTTGTACTCTACAGATAATAATTTTTGGACATTTTCTACAAGCATTAATAACGTTAGCAAATCCCATAAAAAAAGATTTACCTTCATTAAAATTTGATATGTTAGATAATTCATCAAAAGATGCACCAGCACAAAATACTCTATCTCCTTTACTTTTTAGTATTATAATTTTAACATCGTCATTGTGACCACATTTTTCAATAGTTTGAGCTAATTTTTGTAAGATATGAGATGGTAATGAATTACTCTGTGGGTGATAGAATTCAATTATACCAACTCCATCTCTAATATCTAATGCAACAGAACCTTCCATTTATTCAATTATTATCTTTTTTTCCACTGTTCCATCGTCATAGATAATTATGTTTAAATCTTTTGAGTTAATTTTTCTAGCTTTACCTAAAATATTATAATTATTTATGATTTTTTTATTTGATTGAATATGTTGATTTTGAATTCCTACAAAGCATGAATCAACTTGGACGTCTTGAACAACAGTATCTATGCAAAATAAGCCATTGAATTGTAATTCACCAACTATTAACATAACTGAATGAATTGCTGCATAATTAAATGTGGCAGTACAGTTTGGATTTACAGCATTTGGAGGATCAGCATCACCGAAAACATACATCCATGTAGATCCAGTATTTAGGGGAGGAGTACCATCTCCAGGACTTGAAACATCAACAAAATTAGTTGGATCACCCACACATACTACATCATTTATAAATCCAGCAGTAGGAGGGCAAAAAACTTCTACACTTAAAGTAGTATCATCTGAAATTCCATCATCATCAGTAACAGTAAGAGTAATATCATAAATTCCACATTGAGAAAAAAAGTAGCTGGCATTTTGCATGGATGAAATTGAATTTCCATTATACTGCCAATCCCAAGAAGTAATTTGAGAATTTGTAGTTGGATCAGGATATGAGAAATCAGTAAGAACAATATCACTTCCTTGACAAACAGGATTGTAAATAAAGCTAGCAGTAGGACCTTGAGCCATAAGGAAATTAGGAATAATTAAAATGATTAGTAAAATTTTTTTCATAATTTATTTTTTTTGACCATTGTTAGAATAGTTGCAAGCATTACCGTTTCATTATCATCATCATAAACATCAACTAAAAACTTTACAATTCCTTTTTCAAAATTTTCGTCTTCTTTCTTTTCTTGGATTATTTTTTCTTTAGCTGTAAATTTTACTGCAATTGACATTCCTGGGTAAACAGGTTTTGTAAATCTACATTCGTCAATACCGTAGTTTAGTAAAACTGGCCCTTTTTCAGGCTTTACAAATAATCCTGCAGCTTTAGACATAATAAAATATCCATGGGCTACTCTTTCTGTAAATATAGTGTCTTCAAGTGAATTTTCATCCATATGTGCATAAAATTTATCTCCACTTAAATCGGCAAAATTCTCGATATCATCTAGTGTAACAGTATGTTTATCGGTAATTACAGTATCACCAATTTCAATTTCATCAAAATGTTTATAAAATACGTGTGGGCCATTAGTATTTTGTTTGGCTCCAACTTGATATTGTTTTGTGATAGCTGTTATTGATGTTGGATGTCCTTGAATAGCTGTTCTTTGTAAATAATGTTTAATACCTCTAATTCCACCCATTTCTTCTCCACCACCAGCACGCCCAGGACCTCCATGTGTTAGTAAAGGCATTGGTGACCCATGACCTGTACTTTCCTTAGCACATGATTCATTTAATACTAAAATTCTTCCATGCATGCTTGCAGCTCCTAAAACAAAATCATTTGCAATTTTCATATCATTTGTAATAATTGATGAAACCAATGAGCCTTTACCCATTCTACTAAGCTCAATTGCTTCATCAATTGTTTTATATGGCATTATTGTAGCAACAGGTCCAAAAGCTTCAATTTCATGGCAATCCGTTTTTGTAAATGGCTTTTCATTTAAAAAGAGAGTAGGAGGAACAAATGAACCTTTAACTTTATCAGCTCCAATGAGTTCTAATTCTTTTTGATATGCTAAGTCTTGAGATTCTTTTAACAAATTAATCTTTTCATAAACCTCAGATTCTTGTTCTTTACCAGCTAAACTACCCATCCTAACACCTTCAATTTGAGGATCACCGATGGTTGTTTTTGCAAGCTTTAATGATAATGTATTTTTAACTTCTTCTACTAAACTTTCAGGAACTATAATTCTTCTAATTGCTGTACATTTTTGTCCAGCCTTAACCGTCATTTCTTTTAATACTTCTTTAATGAAAATATCAAACTCAGCAGTTCCTGGTACTGAATCCTCTCCTAAAACAGAGCAGTTCAATGAATCTGCTTCCATATTAAATGGTACAGACTCATCAACTATTTTTGGGTGGGATTTTAATTGTTTTCCTGTAGAAGCACTTCCAGTAAAGGTTACAACATCTTCCGAGATAATATTATCTAAAATTCCTCTTGCACTACCACAAATAAGTTGTAAACTTCCTTCAGGTAATATTTTTGAATCTATTATCTCTTTGAACATAACATGAGTGAGATAAGATGTTATGGTTGCAGGTTTAACAATTGCTGGCATTCCGGCCATTAAATTAACAGCAATTTTTTCAAGCATTCCCCAAATAGGAAAATTAAATGCATTAATATGAACAGCGACACCTTCTTTTGGAACCATTATATGGTGTCCTATAAATGAACCATTTTTTGAAAGACCTGCTGCATTACCTTCAACATGAAAAGGTAAGTCAGGAAATTGTCTACGAAGAGAAGCATTTGCAAAAAGATTACCTATACCCCCTTCAATATCAATCCATGAATCTATTTTTGTAGCACCTGTTAAATAACTTATTGGATAAAACATATTTTTCTTGGAGTGAAGGTGAAGAGCAAGCTTTTTAAGCATAATCCCTCTTTCTTGAAAAGTCATTTTTCTTAATTTGGATCCACCTGTTTTTCTTGCATAGTTCATTACTTCGCTAAAGTCTAATCCCTTTGAAGAGGCAAGTCCTATTTCATCTCCGTTAACAGCATTGTATAATGGAGTAAAATCTCCATCTCCTTTAATCCAGCTTCCTAAAACATAATTATCGTAATTTTTCATTGTGTTTTTTTCCAAGTTTCAAAAGTTATTTTTTGCTTTTCTTTTCTGTTTTTCTCTAATTTTGAAAGAGGATTACATTCTTTCATTAATTCTCGACATTCCTTTGGAAGATTTTGATAAAGTTCTGTTCCCTTTTTTTTCCATTTAATCATATCATCTGATACTTCACCTTTTATTTTAGCAGGGTTTCCAACAACTATTTTTCTATTAGGGATTTTCATTTCACCTTTAACAAAACATAAAGCACCTATAATACATTCTTCTCCAATAACTGTATCATCCATTATTACAGAATTCATACCTATTAACGAGTTTTTACCAATATAACTTCCATGAATAATAGCTCCATGTCCAATGTGTGCATTTTCTTCAAGTATTACATCTTTACCAGGAAAGATATGAATAGTGCAATTATCTTGAATATTACATCCGTTTTTAATAGTAATCTTGCCCCAATCTCCTCTAATTGATGCACCAGGACCTACATATACATCTTTCCCAATAATTACATTCCCAATTATTGTAGCTTCTTTATGAATGTATGAAGAAGGATCAATAACTGGCTTATATCCATTAAATTCATAAATCATATTAGACCTTTTCTATTATTGTAGCATATCCTTGTCCCAAACCTACACACATGCTAATTAAAGCATACTTCTTATTTTGTTTATGTAGTTCTATAGCTGCAGTTTGTACTATTCTAGTTCCACTAACTCCAAGAGGGTGACCAAGTGCTATTGCACCTCCATTTGGGTTAATTCTTGGATCATTATCATTTAGACCCCAAGATCTTATACAAGCAAGTGCTTGAGCAGAAAAAGCCTCATTTAACTCAATTATGTCAATATCACTTAAATTCAATCCAGCTTTTTTTAATGCAAGATTAGATGCTTCTACAGGACCAATTCCCATAATTCTTGGTTCAACTCCAACAACAGCTGAACTTACAATTTTTGCAATTGGAGTAAGATTATTTTCTTTAACTCCATTTTCTGAAGCTAGTAACATAGCAGCTGCTCCATCATTTAATCCAGAAGCATTACCAGCAGTGACTGTTCCACCATCTTTTTTAAAAGCTGTTCTGAGTTTCGATAATATTTCTAAAGAAGTTCCACCTTTAATAAATTCATCATGTTCGAATAATATTGGATTACTTTTCTTTTGCGGAATTTCAACAGATACAATTTCTTCAGCTAATCTTCCAGATTTTTGAGCTTGGTATGCTTTTTGTTGAGAATAGAATGCAAATTTATCTTGATCTTCTCTAGATATATTGAATTTATCAGCTAAATTTTCTGCAGTTGTTCCCATGCCATCAACACCATACATTTCTTTCATTTTAGGATTTATAAAACGCCATCCAAATGATGAATCATACATTTTAGCATCTCTACCAAAAGCTTTAGAGGCTTTTGAAATAACCCAAGGACCACGTGTCATGTTTTCAATTCCACCTGATATAAATAAGTCACCATCTCCGGCTTTTATCGCTCTATGTGCATTTATTATTGCAGACATACCAGAGGCACACAATCTATTAATTGTTTCTCCTGGAACAGAATATGGAAGTCCTGCCAGCAATAAAGCCATTCTAGCTATATTTCTATTATCCTCTCCTGCTTGGTTTGCACAACCTAAAATAACATCATTAATATTTGAAGGGTTAATATTATTTCTAGAAACCAATTCTCTTAATGGTATGGCTGCTAGGTCATCTGTTCTTATATCTTTTAGGGTTCCACCAAAATTTCCAAAAGGAGTTCTTATTGCATCAATTATGTATGTATCCATTTTTTTTATTTCCAAATTTTGTCAGAGAAAAAAACAGTTCCTTTAAAGAAAGCAATTTCTTCTGAATTTTGATTTGTTATCTTAATATTATAAAGTCCAGTTTTTGAATTAATATTTAATTCTTTTGTTTCAGCAGTTAAAGTATCATTAATATTAACTTTTTTAGTATGAGAAATTGATGTTTCTATTGAAAGAGCCATTTTGCCATGAGAATTAGATGCAAATGCAAGCGCACTATCAGCAAGAGAGTAGCATATGCCACCATGAGCTATATCAAAACCATTTGTCATATCTTGTAAAATTTTCATTTGTAGTTTACAATATCCCTTTTCTAATTGTATAATATTTATTCCTAACCATTTACTAAAGGCATCATTATTTATCATTTTATTAACTATTTCTTTTGGAGAAAGCATTAATAAAATTTTTTGTTTTTTTCTATCATTAATTGAAAAATAGGAGAGGGCCTATATCGATCTTCATTATATCTATTTTTTAGAGATTCTAGTGTTTGATAAATAGTTTCAATACCAATTTCATCTGCCCAATAAAGCAATCCTTTTGGGTAATTTACCCCTTTAGTCATTGCTAGGTCAATATCTTCTTTTGATGCTATATTTAGATAGAATGCATCTGCAGCTTCATTAATTAACATAGATAAAATTCTTAAAACAATTTCTTTACCTAATTCTCTATTTTTATTAATCTCATCTGATTCTTTTTGACTGTAGTCATAGAACCCTTTACCACTTTTTTTGCCATAATATCCTGCTTCCATCAACTTTTTTTGCGTAAATGATGGTTTGTATCTTGGATCAAAATAAAATTCTTTAAATACAGTTTCTGTCACAGTATAGTTGATATCATTTCCAATAAAGTCCATTAGTTCAAATGGTCCCATTCTAAATCCGCCAATTTCTTTCATAGCCCAATCTACAGTGGGTATGCTAGCAATACCTTCTTCATAAATTCTAATTGCTTCTCCATAAAATGGCCTAGCAACTCTGTTTACAATAAAACCTGGTGTATCTTTTGCTTTTACAACTACTTTTTCCATACTCTTTAAAAAATTCGAAGATTTTTCAATCGTATCATTTGATGTTTGTATTGCAGGTATTATTTCTACTAGTGGCATTAAATTTGCTGGATTAAAAAAATGTAATCCAATAAATCTATTATTTTTTTCAATAGAACTTGCTAAAGCTGTTATTGACAATGATGAGGTATTAGAAGCTATAATACATTCTTTATTTACAATTTTTTCGATTTTTGAAAAAACATCTGTTTTAGCATCTAAATCCTCAATAATAGCTTCAATTATAAGTTCAGAATCAGCAAGATCTTTAATTTGTGAACTGAATTTTAAATTATTTTTTATTCTTGAAACAGTATCTTTAGAATATTTATTTTTAATTTCTAATTTAGTTATTAAACTAAGTAGATTTTCTTCAGCTTGTTTTAAAGTTTTTTTTGAATTATCATAAATTATTGTAGGATTATCTTTTAAGGACATAAAATGTCCTATGCTTATACCCATTGTACCTGATCCTATAATACCTATTTTCATCTAATTTCCTTTAAAATTTGGTTTTCTTTTCTCTAGAAAGGCACTAACACCTTCATTATAGTCATTTGTATTACCTGCAATTATTTGAGCATTTAATTCTTCATTTAATTGACTATCTAAATCGCTTGTTAAAGAAAGATTTAATAATTTTTTTGTTAATCCAAGACCTTTTGTAGGCATTTGGCTTAGTTTTTCAGCAAGTTTTAAAGCTTCACTTTCAAAATCATTGTCCTCATAAACTTTGTATATCATACCAATTTTGTAAGCATCATCAGCAGAAATTGGATCTGCCGTCATCATTAATCCAGTAGCTTTTTGTAAACCAATAAGTCTTGGAAGGAAAAATGTTGCAGCACTATCTGGAATTAATCCAATTTTGCTAAAAGCTTGAACAAAAACAGCACTTTTTTTTGCTACAACAATATCACAGCATAGAGCAATAGAAGCACCAGCTCCAGCAGCTACTCCATTAACAGCAGCAATAATAGGTTTTTCAATATTTCTGATTTTTCTAATGATTGGATTGTAATGTTTTTCGACAATTTTTTTTAGTCCGGGACCATTTTCGTCTATTGCTTCAGATAAGTCTTGACCTGCGCAAAAAGCTTTTCCAGATCCCGTAATTAAAATACATCTTATATTTTCATCATTTTTACACTCATCAAGCTTTATTTGAAGATCTAAGGCCATCTCCTTTACAAAAGAATGATACTTTTCTGGCCTATCTAATGTTAGAATTGCAATTTGATTCTTTATTTGTTTTTTAATCATTACTTAGGTTTAATCCTATGTAAAAATACTAAATGACGATGAAATTAGTCTTAAATACATTTGAAATGTTCGAAGGGTTCTAAACAATCAACACATTTATGCATTGATTTACAGGCAGTTGCTCCAAATTCACTTATAAGATCAATATTTGTTGAATTACACTGGGGACATTGAATAGTTTTATTTGGAGGAGAAATACCATATCGTTTTAACTTTTCCTTTGTTTCTTCTGTCATCCAATCAGTTGTCCAGGCAGGTTTATAAACAATATCTATTTTGAAATTATTTATGTTATTTACTTTTAGTTGAGTCTTAATATCGTCTTGAAATGTTTTGACAGCTGGACAGCCTGAATATGTTGGAGTCACGGATATTACATATTCATTTTCAATAAATTCTACTCCTCTAATAACTCCTAATTCAACAACAGAGATAATTGGAATCTCTGGATCAGGAACAGAACCTAAAATGTTCCATATTTTATTTATTTTACCATTTTGCATCAGGATAAGCTCTTGGTAAATACTGCATTTCACTAAGTATTTTTCCTAAAAATTCTGTGTGTATACCTTTTTTACTTCCAGTCATCATATGTCCGTCATCAGGTCGTTTTATTTTTGCTTTTTCAAATGTGTCATTGATAATATCGTTCCAGTCATTTTTTAATTTAGAAACATCAACACCAATTTTGTTCTTATACATTTTTATATCTAATTCATCAATTTCAAAAAACTCACCAGTGTACTTCCAAATTCTATTTAATGAATCTTGAATTTTTTCTTTGCTTAATGAGGTTCCATCACCAAGCCTGATAACCCAATTACTTGAGTGTCTTAAATGATATTTTATTTCTTTTATTGATTTAACTGCTATAGCACTAAGAGTTTCATCTTCACTTTCACTTAATTTTTGAAAAAATAACAAAGTGTAACTGTCAAATAAGAATTGTCTAATTATTGTGTCTCCAAAATGTCCATTCTCTTGCTCACATATTTGAAAATTATAGAATTCTCTTTCACTTCTTTTGAACGCTAAATCATCAGCTGTTATTTTTCCATTAATATTTGCACAATATTCAAGTAAAGAATTTGATTGTCCCAATAAGTCTAGTGATATATTTGAAAGAGCAATGTCTTCTTCTAGAGTTGGTCCTTTGGAGCACCATTCTGACAGCCTATGAGAAAGAATTAGTGCACTATCTGCAATTCTTAAAATATATTTTTCTAAATCTTGCATTTAAATGTGTTTCGATCCGTCAGGCATTTTATAGAATGTAGGATGTCTGTATACTTTATCATTTGCAGGGTCAAAAAATGATTCAGAGTCTTCAGGAACTGAAGAGACAATATGTTCTGATTTTACTACCCAAATACAAGATCCCTCGTTTCTTCTAGTGTAAAGGTCTCTTGCATTTTGTAATGCCATTTCTTTGTCTTCAGCATGAACATTTCCAACATGTTTATGAGCCAAACCATTTTTACTCTGAATAAATACTTCCCAAATTGTTGCAGCTTTGTTCATATTAAGCACTCTTTTTTGCATATGCTTTTACAGCATCTCTAACCCATTCGCCGTCATCATGTGCTTTCTTGTGATGATTTAACCTTTGTTCATTACAGGGCCCATCGCCATTCACAACATTCCAAAATTCGTCCCAATCAATTTCTCCAAAATCATATGAACCTCTTTCCTCATTCCACTTTAGATCAGGGTCAGGAATTTTAAGGCCAATAAGATCAGCTTGAGCTACAGTTTTATCAATAAAGTTTTGTCTAAGCTCATCATTAGTTTTTCTTTTTATTTTCCACTTCATTGCATTACCTGTTCTAGGAGAATCTGAATCATGAGGTCCAAACATCATAATAGAAGGCCACCAAAATCTATTTAGTGCATCTTGAGCCATTTCTTTTTGTTCTTTTGTACCGTTAGCCATTTCAGTCATTATTTCATAGCCTTGTCTTTGGTGAAAGCTTTCTTCTTTACATATTTTAATCATACCTCTTGAGTATGGACCATATGAAGTTTTTTGAAGTGAAACTTGATTTACAATAGCAGCTCCATCAACTAACCATCCAATAGCACCCATATCTGCCCAGCTAAGGGTAGGGTAGTTAAAAATACTAGAGTATTTCGCTTTTCCTTCATGAAGTTGTTTATTTAATTCATCTCTTGTTACACCAAGTGTTTCACAAGCACTATAGAGATATAGCCCATGACCTGCTTCATCTTGAACTTTAGCAAGTAGTATCATTTTTGCTCTAAGTGATGGAGCTCTTGTTATCCAGTTTCCTTCTGGTTGCATTCCAATTATTTCGGAGTGAGCATGTTGAGAGATTTGTCTAATAAGATGACTTCTATAGCCATCAGGCATCCAATCCTTAGGCTCAATTTTCTTTTCGGCATCAATTTTTTCTTGAAAAATTTGTTCTTGCAAAACAGCATAATTAATTTTTCTTTTTTTTGCTGAATCGATTTTTTTATCAATTGTTTTTTCTGACATACTAGAGATATTGTGTTTTTGCAAATTTATTGAAAATATGTTGTTTTTTCAATTTAATATTTTTTCAGTCTAAAAAAGTTTTCAATATCATATTTTTGCAAAAAAAAAGTAATGAGTAAGTTTTTTTTAGTTCCCGTTAAATCAATAAAAAAGTTAACTTCAGATTCTGTAAATATTGAATTTGATCTTTCGTCTTTTGATTCTGATATTTTTACATTTAAATCAGGTCAGTACATAACAATTGAGCATCAAATCAACAACAAAGACGTAAGACGTTCTTATTCAATTTCTTCATCACCTGAAAATGGTATTGAAATCGGTGTAAAGCTTGTTAAAGGTGGATTAATGTCAACTTTTTTAACAACAGATTTAAAAGAAGGAGATGAGTTAAGTATTATGCCGCCCACTGGAAATTTTATTCTTGATGTAAACAATAAAAATAAAAATCATTATGTTGGTTTATGTGCTGGTAGCGGAATTACACCAATATTATCTATGATAAAAAATGTGATTAATAACGAACCTTTAAGTTCTTTTACATTAATTTATGGTAATAAAACATTATCATCCGTGATGTACTCAGAAGAAATTAATTCATTTTCGATAAATAATCCAGAAAGATTTTCTCTCTTTAGTGCATTTTGTGAAGAAAAAATTAATGATTCTTTTAATGGCCGTATAGATAAAAACTATTTGAAAGAGTTATTTGATAATCACAAGAATCTGAAAAATTCAACTTCATATTTTATTTGTGGTCCTGGAAATATGAACGATAACGTAAGTGAATTTTTAAAAAGTTATGATGTAAGTGATGAAAGTATAAATTTTGAACTTTTTTCGGCTCCACAGTCAGATGATGAGGTTAAAAATGAAAAACATTCTGATTTCATTTCAAGTGTTACAGTTTGTGTTGATGGTGATGATTTTGACTTTGAATTAAAACAAAGTGGGCAATCAATATTAGATGCAGCAATGGAAGCTGGAGCGGATGTTCCTTACTCATGTAAAGGAGGTGTTTGTTCAGTATGTAAGGCAAAAATTATTGAAGGCACTGCTTCAATGGACATGAACTATTCACTTTCTGAAGATGATGTAGAAGAAGGCTTTATTTTAACTTGTCAAGCTCATCCGACATCAGAAAGTATTTATGTTGATTATGATGAAATGTAAATTGTTAAAATCTAAATATTACTTAATTTAAATAGTAATATTAACCATCCAGCTATAAATAATGTGCCTCCAATTGGAGTTATAATTCCCAAAAACGAAATTTTATATATAGATATCATATATAAGGATCCTGAAAAAAGAAGTATTCCGCAAATAATAAAATAAGCTACAATATTTAGATCAAGATTAAATGTTTTTGCAATTAATCCAATTAAAATTAGT
>CAZJXE010000007.1:0-21943 GCA_964549835.1 uncultured Weeksellaceae bacterium | reverse complement strand
GAGAAAGAGAATATTTCAATAATAACTATGATTCAGATTTTCTTGATAGGTACGGCATTTCATATATAGGATTAAATATGAAGCCTGATGGAATTAAACATAAACCTTTTTTTGTTGACAAAAAAGTGAGAAGAGCTGTTGCCCACATGATTCCAATTGATGAGATTATTGAAGTTATGATGCATGGAAAAGCTAATAGACAAGCATCCAATGTCTCTCCTTTAAAGAAAACATATAATGATACATTAAAATTAATTCCTTTAGATATTGAAAAAGCAAAACAACTATTGGATGAAGCAGGATGGGTTGATACAGATGGTGATAATATTAGGGACAAAGTAATTAATGGAGTTAAAACACCATTCTCTTTCAAGTTTAGCTATATGAGCTCTCCTACTTCAAAAGAAATTGTATTAATGATGAAAGAGAGCATGTACAAAGCGGGAATTGTTGCAGAACCGACCCCAATGGATTTTTCATTATTTTATAAAAATGCTGGAGACCACAAATTTGATGCTATGCTAGCTGGTTGGGGAAGTAGTGCTGCGTACTCAAATCCAATGCAATTATGGCATACTACATCATGGGTAAATAAAGGATCTAACTTCTGTGGTTTTGGTGATGCATATAGTGATGCTTTAATTGACGAAGCAAATAAGACTTTAGATTATGAAACTCATAGAAATGCTCTTTTAAAGTTACAAGCAAAAATTTATGAAGATCAACCCTATGTATTTCTTTATATAACTAAGAGAAAATTTGCTGTTCATAAAAGATTTGATAATAGAGAAATGTACTTTGAATTTCCTGGTTTAAGATTAAATAATTTAAAACTCAATAGTAATTATGCTGCAAACAGCTTAATTGAAGATTTATAATGTTAAAATATACTCTACAAAGAATTCTCACATTTATTCCTATGTTAATAGCAATATCTCTGTTATCATTTGTAATTAGTATAAATGCTCCTGGAGATCCAGTTGAAAGACTTGCCAAATCTGCTGAAAGTGAAGGGTCAGCTCAAGAACAATCTGGAGCATCAAAAAAAATAAAACAAGAACTAAGAAAAAAGCTTGGTTTAGATCTTCCTATTTTTTACCTCAGTATCTCTGACCTTTCTAGTAGTGATACACTTTATAAAGTTCAGGATAAATATCATAAATCAACTTTAGAACATTTAACTCACAAATCAGGAAACTGGCAAGTTGTTTCAGATTATTATAATGAACTTTTAAATCTTCAAAAAATTCATTTAACTCTTAATTCTAAAGAAATTTTTAATTCTCAAGAAACTTTAGATTTAAATACAATAAATGAAGCCGTTAACCAGGTTGGTTTTGAAATAAATAGTTTACTTGAGACCTCAGAAGATGAGTTAATAAATCTTGCTTTAAATAAAATAGATAATAACTTAAAAGAATATTCTTTTTTTAATCCATTAATATCTTCTTTTAGCAATGTTCAGAATATTAACAGTAATCTAGAAAACACAAATACTAAATGGAAAACATATATTCCAAAAATTAATTGGTATGGAAGTCAAAATCAGTACCACTTATGGTTATTTGGAAATGGAAAAGATAGACAAGGATTAATAAGAGGAGATTTTGGTATTTCCTACATAGATAGTCAACCTATCTCTACAAAAATTTGGCAAAAAATTGGAATCTCATTTTCATTATCATTAATTTCTATTTTCATTGCCTATTTAATAAGTATACCAATTGGAATTTATTCTGCATACAAGAAAGATTCAGCGGTAGATAAAGGATTTTCTTTAGTATTATTTATTCTTTATTCAATGCCATCATTTTTTGTTGGTACTTTACTTTTACTTCAATTTGCCAACCCTGATAATTTAGCATGGTTTCCAGTTTCTGGAATTCAAGACCCTACTCTATTCGACCCTGATTGGTCTTTTTGGACAAAAATTAAACATAGAATGCCATTTTTGATTTTGCCTATTATTACTTATACCTACGGTTCATTTGCCTTTTTAAGTAGAATCATGCGAGTAGGAATGATTGATATTGTTTCACAAGACTATATTAGAACTGCAAGAGCAAAAGGTTTAGCTGAAGGAAAAGTAATTCTTAAGCATGCTCTAAGAAATTCTTTACTTCCAGTAATAACTGTATTTGCTGCAATTTTTCCAGCAGCAATAGGTGGTTCAATAATTATAGAAGTAATTTTCTCCATTCCAGGAATGGGTGTTGAGGTTTATAATTCTATCTTAAATTATGATTATCCAATGATTATAACTGTATTTACTATCTCTGGATTCTTAACAATGCTGGGATACTTAGTTTCAGATTTATTATATGCTGTAGTCGATCCAAGAATATCTTATAAATAAAAGAAGATGAGTACACAAAATTTAGAAAACTTTTCATTTAAAAAATATGCTTGGAATCAATTCAAAAAAGATAAAGTTGCTTTAGTTTGTTTATATCTTCTTTTCCTATTAATTATTATAGCTGTTTTAGCTCCTGTAATAGCAAATGATAGACCTTTATATGCACAGTACAAAGGATATACATTATACCCTGCTTTTGCTGATCAAAGTAGAACAGATTCTATTTTTACGAATGATGGTAAATTAGATGAAATTCTTCAATATGATATTACGGATTGGAGAACTTTAGATTTTAATAAAGTTATATGGGCTCCTATTCCTTATTCTCCAGAAAGCATGGATAGATACAATAGAGATTATGTTTCCCCAAGTGGAAAACAAAGATTCAAAAATAAAGAAGGTGTAATAACAGATGCACCTGCTAAATTTAGACATTTACTTGGAACCGATGGTATTGGACGTGATTTAGCTTCTGGATTAATTCATGGAACTAGGATTTCGCTAATGGTTGGTCTAGTCTCAATGGGTATAGCAAGTTTAATTGGAATATTTCTTGGGGCGCTAGCCGGTTTCTTTGGAGATAATAAACTCAAAATGCCAAGAATAAAATATCACTTTACTTTAATTGGTTTGTTTTTAGGTTTATTTTATGGTTTTGGACACAGAAAATATGCTCTTGCTGATGGTTTTTCTCAGGGAATATTAAGTGGGATGTTAGAAATATTAATTAGTACTGCAGTAATAATTTTTTCTGTAACAATTTTTAGACTAATTAGTAGATTAATTAAAGTTAAAAAACTTCAAGAAGAGACATTTGTTCCAATTGACACATTTGTTTCTAGAGGAATTGAATTACTAAACTCAATACCAAGACTTCTTTTAATTATTACCATTACAGCTGTTGTAGAGAGAAGTATCTGGATTGTGATGGTAATTATTGGAATTACCAGCTGGACAGGTATAGCAAGATTTACTAGAGCTGAACTATTAAGAATTAGATCTTTGGAATTTGTTCAGGCGGCACAATCACTTGGTTTTTCTAGCGCTAGAACTATATTCAAGCATGCTCTTCCAAATGCACTAGCTCCTGTTTTTGTTAGTATTGCTTTTGGTATTGCATCTGCAATTTTAATAGAAAGTGGCCTATCATTTTTAGGAATTGGTGTTCCAGATGATATTGTAACTTGGGGTTCTTTGCTTAATCTAGGAAGACAAAACCTTGAAGCATGGTGGCTTATTATTTATCCTGGAATGGCCATATTCTTAACAATTACAATATATAATATGATAGCTGAAGCTTCAAGAGATGCTTTAGATCCAAGATTAAAAAGTTAAAATCTTTTTAAAAAATATTCTTGTTTTCCTGATATAATAAGTTAAATGTCTTTTTGAAAGATATTAGTAATTTTACATAAATTTGTATATAAAAATTTAAAAAATAAAAAATGAGAGAGGTAGTAATTGTTTCTGCAGTTAGAACTGCAATGGGAAGTTTTGGAGGTGTTTTTTCAAATGTATCAGCAACTAAATTAGGTGCAGCTGCGATTAAAGGAGCAATAGAAAAATGCGGTATAAATAAAGACATTATTGATGAAGTATTTATGGGAAATGTACTTCAGGCTAATTTAGGTCAAGCACCAGCTAGACAAGCAGCTATTGATGCAGGATTATCTGATAAAATTCCATGTACAACTATAAACAAAGTTTGTTCTTCAGGAATGAAATCAATTATGCTTGGGGCTCAAACTATCTTATGTGGAGATAATGATGTTGTTATGGTTGGAGGTATGGAAAATATGTCTTCAGTACCACACTATTTAAGTAATTCAAGAACTGGTCAAAAACTTGGTGATATTAAAGCATTGGATGGACTTGTAAAAGATGGATTAACTGATGTATACAATAATAAACATATGGGGCTTTGCGCAGAAACCTGTGCAAAGGAAATGAATTTTTCTAGAGAAGAACAAGATAATTTTGCAATTGAATCATATAAAAGATCTGCTAAATCATGGCAAGAAAAAAGATTTAATGATGAAATAGTAAATGTTGAAGTTCCTCAAAGAAAAGGAGATAATTTAATTATAAATGAAGATGAAGAATATAAAAAGGTAATACTTGAAAAAATTCCAAATCTAAGACCTGTTTTTGAAAAAGAAGGAACAATTACAGCTGCAAATGCTTCAACAATTAATGATGGTGCATCAGCATTAATACTTATGTCAAAAGAAAAAGCTAATGAATTAAATTTAAAACCTCTAGCTAAAATAATAAGCTATGCTGATTCGGCCCATGAACCTGAATGGTTTACTACTGCCCCATCTTCAGCTGTTGAAAAAGCAATAAAAAAAGCAAACATAAAAAAATCAGATGTTGATTATTATGAGTTAAATGAAGCTTTTTCAGTAGTAGGACTAGCTAATATGAAATTATTAGAAATCGAAAATAAAAAAGTAAATGTAAATGGAGGTGCAGTTTCATTAGGGCATCCTTTAGGATCTTCCGGCTCAAGAATTGTTGTTACTCTTATAAATGTTTTAAAACAAAATAATGGAAGTATAGGAGTAGCAGGAATATGTAATGGTGGTGGAGGTGCATCTGCAATTGTTATAGAGCTAATGTAATGCAATTCGGAATTTCAATATTATCAATTGTACCAGTGAGATCAGAGCCAAATGATCGTTCTGAAATGACTACTCAATTGATTTTTGGCGAACACTATAAAATACTAGAAACTATTAAAAGATGGAGTAAAATTCAAATTGCTCATGATAAATATGTTGGTTGGATTAGTAATAAGCAGATTCAAGAAATAAATATTGATGAATATGAAAAACTTGAAAAAGAAGTTCCAACACTAACAACTGATATTCTTGACATTATTGAAGCTGACTATAATCAACCAATTGTTATGGGTAGTGTTTTACCTACATTTAAAAGTGATCATGCGCTTATAAATAATAAAATGTACAAATTTACAGGCAATAAGACACAAGGATATAGCCAAAAGAAACATCTAATTAATAATGCAATGGTTTACCTAAATACACCATATCTGTGGGGAGGAAGAACACCTTTTGGTATTGATTGTTCTGGATTTACTCAAATAATATATAGATTACAAGGAATGAAAATTCCTAGAGATGCTTACCAGCAAATTGAGATTGGTCAAAATATTGATTTAAGTAATTCTGAAGCAGGCGATTTAGCTTTTTTTGAAAATAAATCAGGAAAAATCACACATGTTGGAATAATTTTAGAAAATGAAAAAATAATACACGCATCTGGTCACGTTAGAATTGATAAATTAGATAAAAATGGAATTTTTAATCTAGAAAAACAAAAATACTCTCACAAGCTTCATTCGATTAAAAAATTGATTTAATATTCTTCATGAAAAAACCAATTTTATTAATCATATTATTTTTCATAATAATTAGCTCTTGTAAACATGAGCTTGAAACACCTTCATGGGACGTAGACTTAATAACTCCTCTAGCAAATACTAATATTTCAATTGATAAAATAGTAATTGAAGATAGTTTAATAGAAATTCAAAGTAATGATACTGGCTTAGTTTCATTATTCTTTAGTAATAATTTAAAAGAAATAAATTTTGATTCTATTATTAATATTGATAAAATAGTTCCTGGATCTACAGAAAGACTAGATTCAATAAATTTTGATAATATTAATATTTCTGACACAATTACTTTAGGAGATTTAGTATCAACTATCCCACTAGGATCAATATTGTTTCCAAATGGAGGATCAGTTACAATTCCTTATTTACCAAATGTAATTAACGCAGATACATTTAATGTTAATGCGAGTGATTATTTTGAAACAATGATTTTAAGCAATGGATATTTGTTTTTTGAAATAAAAAATAATCTTCCTACAGATATATCAAATATAAGTTGCTCTCTTACTAACTCAACAAATCAAAATATAATTGCTTCATTTTATTTTCCACTAATTGTTTCTGGGGCAAGTGCGAAAGACAGCATAAATTTAGCTGGACTTACAATAGATAAAAATATTGAAGCAATAATTAATAATATTGATGTTAACGCAAGTAATGGAAATATTACTATTAATTACTCAGACGGATTAATTTCTAAAATAAGTTTAAAAAATTTACAAATTACTGAAGCAACTGCATATTTTCCCCAACAAGAACTTTCAAGAGAAATTACTGAAACAAGCTTTGATTTAGGAGATGCTATGATTACAGAAATTGGCATTAAAACAGGAATAGTAAAAATTAGTTTAGTAAGTACAATTCCAGATACAGGAAGAATTATATATAATATTCCTTCATTAAAAAAGAATGGTATTCCATTTTCAACTGAAAAAATTGTTCCGACTACAATCTCTGGAGAAAGCACTGATTATATTTTTGATTTTCAAGACTATGTTTTAGATTTAACAGGAAAAGATGGTAGAATTGGTGGAGATACAGTAAACACTATTTTTTCAGAGTTAATAACATATATAGATTCAACTGGTGAATTAGTTACTTTAAATCAACTTGATAGCTTTTATTATCAAACGGAATTTATTTTTACTCCAAAATATGCAATGGGATATTTGGGAATGGATACTTTAAATATTGGACCAGAAATAATTGAAAACAATATATTTAATAATATTATAGGAGGAGAAATTGATTTAAATAACACTAATTTATCTATTGAGATTGAAAATTATTTTGGAGCAGATGCAGAAATTATATTCTCAGAATTTAAAACAGAAAATTCTAGAACAGGAGAAATTTCTATTCCAACAGTAGATCAGAATGGAAATTATTTTTTAGGTAATATTTATAGTATAGATAGGGCAACACTATTAAACCCATCTGTTCCTGAAATTCAAACAACAAATACTTCAATAACATTAAATGCAGATGAAATGCTTGGCATATTACCAGATAATATTACAACTTCATTAGATGTATTTCTTAACCCTGATGGTCCTTCAATTGATCCAGATTTTATTTATACTGATTTTCCTATAGACGCCTCAATTCAGTTAAAAATACCATTAAACCTAATTGCAAACAATTTACATTTAAGAGATACCAGTGAATTAGATTTTGATTTAAATGAAGATATAACTATCGAAAAAATGTATTTAAAAGTAGAAAATGGTTTTCCAGTTAATTGTGAAATAAAAATGATTTTGTTAGATAATAATCAAAATATAATAGATACAATATTTAATAATCAAACAATAACATCTGGTTTTGTTCAAAACAATATAGTTACTGAAAAATCTGTAAATATACTTGAGACAAATACAATAATTTCTGATGATATAAGTAAAATTATATTTGATGCAAAATTTAATACTGATGATATTAATAGTTATGTAAGTATTTACAACAATTATACTATTGATTTTTTACTTAGCGCAAAGCTTAAAACTAGAGTAAATTAAAAATGAAGGTTAAGTTTTTAATAATATTTTTTTTAATATCGTCAAGTATCTTTGGACAAGACAGAGAAGTTTATTTAAACTCAAATTTAAATATTGAAAGTAGTTCTTTAAATTCTGGTTTAGTTAATGAATTTTTTAATGGTAATATTAATGATGATTTGAAAAATAGAATTTTAGAAATTAATAATAAACATTTATTTAATTTTTCATTTGTAAATACTTTTAAGTTTAGAGAAAAAATTAAAAATAATTTTTATTATAATTTTTCATTTTCTGATGTAAATCAAATAAACGCAAAGTTTGACAATGATTTTTTAAGACTTTTACTAAAGGGAAATTATCATTATCAAAATGAAACTCTTGAGTTTGATAAAACTAGAATAAGAGCAAATAGGTATCAACAATTCAAGTTATTTATAGAAAATAACAATAATAAATTAAGCTTTGGAATAGGTCTTTCATATCTACATGGAAATCATAACTTAACAATAATTTCAAATAATGCATCAATATATACAGCTCCAATGGGAGAATATTTAGATCTTGATTATGACATAAATTACTACATAACTGATACAACAGATTTTTCTTTATTTGAAAATAATGGTAATGGTGTTTCATTTGACCTAACAGCTTCAATGTCAGCTTTTAATCATAATTTTGATTTGTATATTTATGATTTAGGATTTATTAATTGGAGCAAAAGTTCTAGCAATATATATGTAGATAGTTCATATGTATTTAATGGAATAAATATTGATAATGTTTTTGAATTCAATGATTCAATTTTAGATTTATCTAATAATATTGATGATTATGATAATGTTAAAGAAAAAAAAGGAAGTTATAAATCATACTTATCTTCTGATATTGGCTTTAGAATATCTAAGAAAATTAAAGGAAATAGATTTGGAAAAATTACTTATGGATTAAATACAAAATGGCATCCTTATTTAGATAATAGAAAATTATCATTTAATAAAATAAGACAAGGCTTCCAACAATCAGATTATAAACCATACTTTTATATTAAAACCGAAATATTAACAAATAAATTCTCAATTTTCCCAAAAATTGGTTTTGGAGGATATACAAATAATTTTAATTTAGATCTTGCGTTGTTATTTGAAAGAAATATTTCTTTTGCATTTGGAACTCAACATTTAGAATATTTGTTTTCAAATGAAAACTCTTACGGAATTGGAGGCTATATTAAAATTTATAAAGCATTTTAGAAATGATGGATATTAATAATTTAAATTTTACTAAAGAGAATACTTTTTTTCTAATTGCTGGACCGTGTGTGATAGAATCAAGAGAAGAAACTTTTGAAATTGCTAACACATTAAAAACTGTTACTGAAAAACTCAATATTCCATTTATATTTAAAGGATCATTCAAAAAAGCAAATAGAACCCGTTTAAACTCATTTACTGGTATAGGTGATGAATCTGCCATAAATATTCTTAAAGAGGTTAAAAAAGAGCTTAGATTGCCTATTACAACTGATGTTCACTGTATTGATGATATTAAAAAAGTAGAAAATATTGTTGATATATTACAAATACCTGCATTTCTATGTAGACAAACAGATTTATTAATTTATGCTGCAAAAACAGGAAAATATATAAATATTAAAAAAGGTCAATTTTTATCTGCCGAAAATATGAAATATGCAATTGAAAAAATTACTTCAAATTCAAATAATAATGTTCTTGCAACTGAAAGAGGTAATATGTTTGGCTACAATGATCTAGTGGTAGATTTTAGATCAATACCAATTATGAAAGAATTTGACGTTCCTGTTGTATTAGATATTACCCATTCTTTGCAACAACCTAATATGTCATCTGGTATAACAGGTGGAAAGCCAAAATTCATTGAAACTATTGCTAAAGCAGGAATTGCAGTAGGAGCAGATGGTATTTTTCTTGAAACTCATCCAGATCCACAATCTGCTAAATCAGATGGTGAAAACATGTTGAAACTTGATCTTGTTGAAGATCTTTTATTAAAATTAAAAAAGATTAAAAAGTCAATTTAAAAACCTTTTGCACCAACCATCTCTTATAGGTATTAGCCAATTACTTAAATCCTTCTTATTCGATATATTTAAATTAAAGAATAGGGTTTCTTCTGAAATTCCATTAAATGTACCGATATTACTAGAGTGAATACATTCTATTTTATTGTCAACCTTTACAAAAACATTCATTCTTTCATAGAAATTAAATTTATAAAAATTATCAATTTCTAGAATTAACTTTTGAAGGCCATCAATAGAACACCCTCCAGTAGGATTTTTAGATTCGTCTAAACCAATAACCAAAAAACGATTATGTAAAAAATCGTAAGATGCAGTTAGAGGCTTTCCATGATGATACCAGTTATTTAAAAAATCTTTGAATTTAATTCCAATAATTTTTTGAATATCTTCAGAAATAATTTTATCTGAGCCATAAATCCAAATTCTAGAATTATTTGATAATTTTTGAAACTCTACAAACATGAAGCAATAAGTTCTGCTAAATCCATAACTTCAGCTTTTCCTTCATCTAAATTTTTAACACCATCAGTCATCATAGTATTACAAAAAGGACATCCGGTGGCAATAATATCTGCATTAGTTTCTAAAGCTTCTTTTGTTCTTACAATATTAATTTCAAATTCTCCGTTTTCGGATTCCTTAAACATTTGTGCTCCTCCAGCACCACAGCAAAAAGAATTTCTTTTGTTTCTTGGTATTTCAACAAAATCTAAATCTAAGAAATCAATTAATTTTCTTGGAGCATCATAAACATCGTTTCCCCTGCCTAAATAACAAGGGTCATGATAAGTTAATTTTTTATAATCAATTTTAGATTTTAATATGATTTTTTTTTCATCAATAAGATTTGAAATAAACTCCGTATGATGTAAAACATTATAATTTCCCCCAAGACCAGAATATTCATTTTTTAATGTATTGTATGAGTGTGGGCAGGTTGTAACAATATTCTTAATATTGTAAGAATTCAATACTTCAATATTCATCAAAGCTTGCATTTGAAACAAAAATTCATTACCAGCTCTCTTTGCAGCGTCTCCAGATGAACTTTCTTCTTCTCCCAATACAGCAAAATTTATATTTGCAGCATTTAGAATCTTAACAAAAGCTTGAGATATTTTTTTTGCTCTATCATCAAAACTTCCCGCCGAACCAACCCAAAATAATATATCTGGCTGTTCACCATTATTAATACATTCAGCTACTGTTCTAACTTTATAGTTATTCATACTATTTTTTAAACACTTGAATTTTAACCTCCTCCTCTACTAAATCTGTAAATTTGCCGGAAAAACGAGTAGCTCTAACAATATGATTGTCTACCCAGTGATAATTACCTCCTCTTGGTTTATTCATTAATAAACCATGATACTTAAAACCATTGTCATCAAGCCATTTTTCAGTTACATCTCTGTGTTCTTCTAATCTGGAAGTAAAAAAAGTAATAATATGTCCTTGATCATACCACTTATTTAAGGTTAAGAGAGCATCTTCATATAGTTTGGCTGTAACCATCCTTTCAGGCTGTTCATTTGGTATATCATCACAAATTGTTCCGTCAATATCGATTAAATAATTCTTAATATCATTATCAAATACTGGACTTACATCATTGCCATGAATATCTTTGTTTACTTTTTTATACATTTTTAATTCTCTTTATGATTATTTTCATCTACCCATTTTAATCTATCAGCTGCAGAAAATTGCCATGGTGCTCCATTATTTTCAACATTAGAAAACATATTATTTAGCTCTGTAGGCGCAGATGATTCCTCCATAACTAAATATCTTCTTAAATCTACAATTATTGATAAAGGATCAAGGTTAATTGGACATGCATCAGTGCATGCATTACAAGTTGTACATGCCCACAGCTCTTCTTTAGTTATAAAATTACCAAGAAGATAGTTATTATCTTTTTCATCATTATTACCAATTTCTTCAATTCTGTCTCTTGTATCCATCATTACTTTCCTTGGAGATAATAATTTTCCTGTTTGGTTTGCTGGGCATACTGAGCTACATCTTCCACATTCAGTACAACTATATGCATTTAACAATTGAACCCAATTTAAATCAGTTGCATCTCTAGCACCAAATAATGAACTGTTTACTTGATTATCTTCAGGTGGATTAGCAAAAGGATCAGCATTAGGATCTAACATTAACTTAACTTCTTTTGTTACACTATCTAAATTATCAAATTGACCAAGTTTATTAATATTAGCATAATAAGTACTTGGGAATGCAAAGAAAATATGTAAATGTTTTGAAATTAAAACATAATTTAAAAAACCAAGAATTCCTAAAATATGAAACCACCAAGTTATACGTTCAATTAGAATTAGGTTAGCAGATGAAAAAGAATCAAATAAAGGGACAAATAAAGAAGATATTGGAAAAGAGCCAGCAACAATATAATGATCAATATTTCTATTCTGTAAAATTTGATCAGAAGTGTTCATAAGAATAAATGCAGTCATCAATAAAATTTCAAAGATTAGAATAAGATTTGCATCAGTTTTTGGCCATTTAGTCATTTCTTTACTCCAAAACCTTTTAATCTTTAAAACATTTCTTCTTATCAAGAAAATTACGCATGAAAATAGAACTAGAAATGCTAAAACTTCAAAAGAAGCAATTAAAAATGAATATAATTTTAAATTTATTATATGAGCTAAAAATCTATGGGTACCAAAAATTCCATCAATAATTATTTCAATTACTTCGATATTTATAATAACAAAACCTACATATATAAGTAAATGTAAAAAGGCTGCTATTGGTCTGTCAAACATTTTTGATTGACCTAATGCAACCCTAAACATATTTTTTAATCTTAAACTCTTATTATCAGATCGATTAATATCTTTTCCAAGCTTTATATTAGAAATTATCTTTCTAAGATTTTTAACAAATAGAAAAATAGAAAAAACAAAAACTAATAAGAATAATATATTTTCAACTTGCATTAAAACTATTTAGACTTTTTCTTTTCAAACGATTTATTTGTTCCTCCCAGAATAGAAAAATTAACATACCTTTTAGGATTGTTTTTAATATCTTCAATTAATTCTGCAAGTTCAGATGTAGATTTTTCAAAATTGTTGTAAAGTTTTTCATCCTTCATAAGTTTAGACAATGTTCCAGAACCATTATTAATATTGTTGGACAGCTTATCAATATTATTAATTAGAGAAGAAAAATTAGATTTAGATAGAGAATCTGAAATTGATGAGAGATTATATAATATTGGTTTAATACCAGAACTAGTATCATTTAAATTTAAGGTAATTGATTCAAGGTTTGATAATATTTTTGAAACTCTGGCATCATTTTGATAGACCATGCTATCTATTTTTGTCATTGTACTAGATAATACAGTGAAGGTTTCATCCAAACTTTTAATACTGTTTGAGAGACTTTTTCTTGTGTTTTTATTTAAAACAGCTGTAACTATAGTTAATAGAGAATCAACAGATCCTATTAAACCCTCTGCTTTATTCTTTAAAGGAAGAATTTGTGCATTAACTTCGTCTTGTAAACTATTTTCAATACCGCTTAAAAGAGTATCACCACTTTTAGCAAAAGTTTGTGAATTTCCTAAAATTAAAGAAACTCCCTTTGTACCCATAAGATCTTGATTTACGATTTTACAAATAGAATTATCCGGAATATTTTCAATTTCAGTTATATTTAGAGTAACTAATAAATTATTATTATCATTCAAAACAATAGCATTTACCATACCAACATTAAATCCATTTAGCCTAACTGCACTTCCTACTTGTAAACCATCAATCTCATCATAAATAGCGTAATAAGGTTTATTAGCTTCAAATACATTTAAACCTTTTAAGTATTTTAAACCATAAACTAAAAAGACAATAGCTAACAAAAAGATGAACCCTGATTTAAATTCTTTAGATAATTTACTCATTTTGAATCAATTTATTTTGCAAATTTAACGCTTCTTTTGTAGAAATCCGCTTTCCATTTAAAAATGCTACTACAAAAGCACCATTAAATCCCTTTTCTCTTAAATGATTTCTTAAGTTATCAGCTTCTTTCTTATCGTTTCCAGAATTAACAAAATATTTAAATGTACCGTTAATTTTAACTTCCTCTGCATTTAGATTAACAAATTCTTTTTGATCAAGCATAGATTTCAAATAAGTTCCTATTTGTATCTTAAATATCAAATTTAAATCAGACTCTTGTTTGGCATCAGCTATTACTTTTATTTTTTTTTCTACTTCATTATTTATTTTGACATCTGATTTGATAGTATCTTCTTTAATTTTTGGTTCTTCTATCTCAACACTTTCTTTATAAGATCTAAATGCTCTAAAAATTGCAGAAGCAATATAATCTTGGCCAATTTCAGAATGTAAAAACTCTTCTTCCTTTGGGTTTGTTAAAAAACCACATTCTATTAAAATACTTGGCATATTTGTCCTACTAATTACATAAAAAGGAGCTTGTTTCACTCCTCTACTTTTTCTATTAGCTCTAGTAGAAAACTGTGTTTCAACTTGTTCAGCTATTTTTAAACTTTGATTCAAATATGTATTTTGCATAAGACTAAAAACAATATAACTTTCAGGAGATTTTGGATCAAAACCATCATACTTTTTTTTATAATTATCCTCCAAATAAATTGCAGAATTTTCTCTCATTGCAACATCCATATTGGCTTTAAGTTTACTCATTCCCATTACAAAAACACTTGCTCCTGAGGGCTTGGGATTAGTAAATCCATCACAATGAATAGAAATAAAAAGATCTGCATTTGCTTTATTTGCAATTTCAGTTCTTTCATTTAACTCTAAAAAAAAATCAGAATCTCTAGTGTAAATTACTTCAACTTCTGGAAAAGCATCTGAAATATATTTTCCTAACTTTAATGAAACAGCTAAAGCAACGTGTTTTTCATAAATTTTAAATCTCTTTGTTCCCATAGTTCCTGAGTCCTTTCCTCCATGACCAGGATCAATAACGATAGTTTTAATTTTTGTTCTATTTTCCTGAGCAACTATAAAATTGCCTGAAAAAACAAATACAAATAAGAAAATAATCAGTTTTGCGTTATTCACTTTATAAATGACATAAATTAATTAGCTTTGAAAAGCTTTTTTTCTGACTTATTACAAATATATTTAACTTGAAAGTCCGATATTTTACTCTTATTATTTTGTTATTAACAGCAATAATTGAAAAAACTTCTGCTAAAATTGATGAGATTTCAAAAGATTCAACTTTTGAAAAAAAAGAAAAAACAAATAATTTTCTTGAAGATGAAATAATAAAGGATGCAAAAGACTCAATTAATATAGATATTGAAAATAAAAAGATTTTTCTCTACGGAAGTGCTAAGATTGAATATTTAGATATCAAAATAGAGTCTGGTTTTATTGAAATTGATTGGAAAACTAATATTATTACAGCAAGACCAAAACTTGATTCTTTAGAAAAATTAATTGAAATTCCATATTTTACTGAAGGAGAAGATTCATTTCATGCTGAAGAAATTAAATATAATTTCAAGACAAAAAAAGGAATTATAAAACATATTAAAACAAAAGAAGGTGAAGGTTTTATATTGGGAGAAAAAGTGAAAAAAACAGAAGAGGATATTTTTTATTTTCATAAAGGAGATTTTACTACTTGCAATCATGAAAAACCGCATTTTTCAATTCGATCAAAAAAAATTAAAGTAATTCCAGGAGAAAAAATTATAACTGGCCCTGCGCATTTAAGATTATTTAATTTTCCTACTCCATTAGCTTTACCATTTGGTTTTTTTCCAAATAATCAAAAAAAGAGTTCTGGATTAATTTTTCCATCCTATGGAGAATCTGTGAATCTAGGTTTTTTTCTTAAAGATGGTGGTTATTATTTTACTATATCTGAAAAAATTGATTTATCACTTAAAGCAGATATTTATACAAAAGGAAGTTGGGGCTTAAAGTCTCTAATGAGATACAAAGAAAGATATAAGTTTTCTGGAAGTTTAGATTTAAGTTATGGAAATATGATAAACAGTGAAAAAGGTTTTCTAGACTATAGTGTTAAAAAAGATTTTTTTATAAGATGGAATCACAAGCAAGATGCAAAAGTTAATCCATCTTTGCAATTTTCTGCAAATGTTAATGCTGGAAGTAGCACTTATCACAGAAACAATACATTCAATTCTAATGAATATTTGAATAATACATTTCAATCTAGTGTTAATTTATCAAAAAGATGGGAAGGAACCCCATATACTCTATCTGCTAATTTAAGACATAACCAAAATACTCAAACAAAGATTATTAATCTCTCTTTGCCTGACATATCATTTAACATGAATAGAATATTCCCTTTAAAGAATTTTGGAAAAAAAGGAAAAGATCACTGGTTTCATAAAATTGGTGTGAGTTATTCAAGTAACATAAAAAATGACATTTCTATTGCTGATTCTCTTCTCTTTACAAATAAATCATTTAGAAGTTTCAGAAATGGAATAAGACACTCAATACCAATTAGTACCTCTATTAAAGTTTTAAAATATTTTACATTTAGTCCTAGAATAAATTATACAGAAAGATGGTATACTAATCAAATTGATAAAAATTGGAATATTACAGATTCTACACTTATTACAGATACAATAAATAAATTTACAAGAGCAGGAGAATATAGTTTATCAGCTGGACTTAACACGAAAATATATGGTTTAGTTCAATTTAAAAAAGGAAAAATAAAAGCTATCAGGCATGTTTTAACTCCAAATCTTAGTTTTTCATATAGACCAGACTTTTCAAATGAAAGGTATGGTTATTATAAAAACGTTCAGCTAGCTAATGGAAATACTCAAGAATACTCTATTATGCAAAATGGTATTTTTGGTTCGCCAACAAAAGGAAAACAAGGAAATATTATTTTAAATATTTCAAATATTTTAGAAGCAAAAATTAATTCAAAAAAGGACACAATTAACTCAACTAAAAAAATTAAAATTTTAGAAAATTTAAACATTGGTTCTTCCTATAATATTTTTGCAGATTCACTAAATCTTAATGATATAAACCTAAATGCAAGAACAAGATTTCTTGATGTTATTGATTTAAATTTTTCAAGCAGATATGATCCATATATTACCAATAATAGCTTTAATAATAATGTAAATAAATTTGAATTATTTGAAAATGGTAGATTAGCAAGATTTACAAATGCAAATGCAACAATAGGACTTGCAATTTCTAATAATACATTTGTAAAAAACAATAAAGAAGATAATAAAAAACCTAAGATAAATTGGAGCTTAAATGCCAATTATGCAGTTACATACAATAAAGGATATAGATCATCTGCATTTTCTGACACTACCCAATCTTTAAATTTTTCTGGTGATATTAAAATTACTGATAAATGGAAATTTAATTTTCAATCAGGTTATGATTTTGATACAAAAAAATTAACATACAGTTCAATAAATATTTACAGAGATCTTCACTGCTGGGAAGCTATTTTAAATTTAATTCCAATTGGTTATCATAGAAGTTATACATTTACTATAAGAGTTAAAGCTGCAATTTTACAAGATCTCAAACTTGAAAGGAAAAGAGATTGGGTAAATACTGATTTTAATTAGTAACCCAATTTTCAATAATTTTTAAACCATATTCAGTCATTATTGATTCTGGATGAAACTGAACCCCCCTAATGTCAAATTTTGAGTGTTTAAATGAATAAATATTACCTGCTTTATTATTAGATGTTACGATTAATTCTTTTGGAAAATTTTTCTTATCCACAAACCAAGAATGATATAAACCAACATTAATTTTTTTTGGTAGTGAATTAAAAATATAATCATTTTCAGTTATAATAATTTCATTAGAAACACCATGATTTACTAAATCTAAATTTAACAAATTAGCTCCAAAATATTCTGCAATTGCTTGATGACCAAGACAAACTCCTAACAATGATTTTTCTTTTGAAATATCAATAATTTTAAATAAATTTTCATGTTCATTTGGTAAACCAGGTCCGGGAGATAAAATAATTTTATCAAAATTATTAATCTTAGATAAGTTGACTTGGTCATTTTTTACTACTTCAACATTATTTACAAATTGATTTACGTAATGATATAAATTATAAGTAAATGAATCATAATTGTCAACTATTAACAACTTCACAACTACTTGAGATATATTTCGGCAAATTCTCTGAAAGCACCATTTCCCCCAGAAGAATTTAATAATTTAATGTTAGGTATATTTTTAATTTTAGAAACTGCATTTTTAGGACAAGCACAAACCCCAACATTAGATAACAAATCAAAACAATTAATATCATCTCCTATATATGCTATTTCAGACAGTTTAAAGTTTTCATTAATACAAAATTCTTGCATGAACTTAAGTTTGTCTTTTATACCATGAAAATCAAAATCAAGCTTCAATTTTCTGGCTCTATTTCTGTTTATCTGTTTGTCTTCAGATGTAATAATACCAACTTTATAGCCTTTTTCTTGTAATAGTTTCATTCCCATGCCATCATAGCAATTGAATTTCTTGAATTCATCTCCAGATTCAGTATAATACATTCCACCATCAGTTAAAACACCATCCACATCGCTTAAAAAGATTTTTATTGACATAATTAGATTATTAATATAAACTTAATTCAACAACTTTTTGTTTAAGTCTTGATTTTGCTAAGAAATTAGTCTCTAAATCCTTTGAAAAAGGAACAGGGGTGTCAAGACTAGAACATCTAAAAATTGGAGCATCTAAAAATTCGAAACAATTTTCGGAAATTAAAGATGAAATATCAGCCCCAAAGCCTCCAGTCATACAATCTTCATGAAGTACAAGAACTTTTCCAGTCTTTTTTACAGAAGCAAATATCATTTCTTTATCAAGAGGAATTAAAGTTCTTAAATCAATAATCTCTAAAGAACAATCAATCTGATTTAAAAGTTCAAGTGCCCAGTGAACACCTAATCCATAAGTAATAATTGTTAAATCATTGCCTTCATTAACAATATTAGCTTTTCCTAATTCTATTGTATAAAGATTATCCGGAACATTTTCTGAAATACTTCGATACAACGCTTTATGCTCAAAAAACATAACAGGGTTTGGATCATTTATTGAAGAAACTAACAAACCTTTTGCATCTTTTGGAAATGCAGGATAAACAACCTTTAATCCTGGTGTATGAGTAAACCATGATTCGTTAGATTGTGAATGAAATGGTCCTGCACCAACACCAGCTCCTGTAGGCATTCTAATAACAACATCTGCATTTTCTTTCCATCTATAATAAGATTTAGCTAATAGATTTACAATTGGATTAAAACCTGTGCTTACAAAATCAGCAAATTGCATTTCAACTATAGATTTAAACCCATTTATAGAAAGCCCATAAGCTGTACTTACAATAGCTGATTCACAAATTGGTGTATTTCTTATTCTCGATTTTCCAAATTCCTCAACAAACCCATCAGTAATTTTAAAAACACCACCATATTCAGCAATATCTTGCCCCATAATTACCAAATTATCATGAGCTTTAAAGCTTTGACGTAATGCGTCAGAAATTGCATCAACTAATCTCTTTTGGCTAACACTATCATTAGAAATGGTAGTTTCTTGCTTAAAAGGCATAAAAACATCATTAATTTCTTTGTTATTTACTGATTCAGTAGTAGATTCATTATCGGCATCTTGCCATGAATTATTTATTTCTTCATTTATCTCAGATTTTATTGTAGCAATTTCTTCAATACTTAATATATTAGATTCAATTAAAAAGTTTTCATAATTAGAAATAGGATCTTTTTGAGCCCATTTTTTCATTAGTTCATCAGGAACATATTTAGTTCCAGAAGCTTCTTCATGACCTCTCATTCTAAAAGTTAAACATTCCAAAATAACAGGCTTTGGTTTTTTAACTATATCTTTTTTAATTTCTAGAATGGAATTATATACTTCAAGAATATTATTTCCATCAATTGTATAAGCATCCATTCCATATCCTACCCCCTTGTCTGCAAAACTTTTACAATTATATTGTTCAGAGTTAGGAGTAGATAACCCATATCCATTATTCTCAATTATAAAAATAACTGGCAAATCCCAAACAGATGCAATATTTAAAGCTTCATGAAAATCTCCTTCACTTGTACCTCCATCTCCTGTAAAAACAATAGTTGTTTTGTTATTCTTTTTTAACTTATTTGCTAATGCTATACCATCTGCAACTCCTAATTGAGGGCCTAAATGTGAAATCATACCAACTATATAGTGTTCCTTAGAACCAAAATGAAACGATCTATCTCTTCCATTAGTAAAACCATTAATCTTTCCTTGAAATTGTGAAAAAAGTCGATTTAAAGGAACTCCTTTTGATGTAAAAACTCCAAGATTTCTATGCATAGGTAAAATATATTCATCATGATCTAAAGCCATAGCAGAGCCTACTGAAATTGCTTCTTGACCAATTCCTGAAAACCATTTAGATATTTTTCCCTGACGAAGAAGAATTAACATCTTCTCTTCAATCAATCTAGGTTTTAAAATTCCCTTATATAAATTAATAAGAGTTTTATCATCAAATTTTTTTCTATTGAACTTCATCAAATAAAAATATAGGATTCAAAAGTATTGAATAATTCTTTACTTTGTATAATAAAATTAATCTATTGCTTTAATTTTGAAAACTAAATTTATTATTAACCCAATAGCAGGAACTGGAAAGCAAATTGGTATTGAAAATAGCATTTTAAATATTGTAGATAAAACAATTTTTGATTATGATATTGAGTACACAAAATCTCCAAATCATGCAACAGAAATAACTAAAAATGCTGTTAAGAATAATTATGAATTAATTATTTCAGTTGGTGGCGATGGAACAGCAAGTGAATGTGCTAAAGAACTAATTGGAAGTAAAACGGGATTAGCAGTAATTCCAAGTGGTTCTGGAAATGGATTTGCTTATCATTTTGGTGTAAAAAGAAAAATTAATGAAGCCTTAAAGCAATTACACAGTAACAAGTTTTTTTTGATAGATAGTTGTAAAATCAATAATCAAAAATTTATAAATGTATCAGGTATAGGTTTTGATGCACACATTGCTAATTTATTTGCATCTAATAAAAAAAGGGGGTTTCTATCTTATATTAAATTGACTCTTCAAGAGCTCTTTTATAGTGCTCAGGAATATGAAATAGAATATGAAAATATTAGTAGAAAAATTAAGGCATTTGCAATTGTTTTTGCAAATGCTAGTCAATATGGAAATGATGCACGTATATCTCCTCTCGCAAAAGTGGATGATGGCTTAATTGATTTTGTAATTATAAATAAATTTCCAAACTGGAAAATTCCATTTTTTTTAATAGATGTATTAAGAGGAAAAACACACTTAAATAAAAATGTCGAGATAATTAGATCTAAGAAAATGTTAATTAAATCAGACAAACCTATGGTTCATTTAGATGGAGAAGTTAAAAATCTAAAAAATCCAATTAATGTTGAAATTGAAGAAAAAAATTTAAAATTATTTATACCAAATGAAGAGAAAGAAAAATAAATTAAACTTTTATTCAACAAATCCAGATTTCAATATCGAAAATGAAGATTTTGAAAAAATTACTCTTGAACCGAAAGAGCAAAATCTTCATGTATGTATCGATAAACACAGAGCTGGTAAAATAGCAATTATTATTAAGGGTTTTGAAGGGAATACTTCTGATTTAAAAAAACTTGGTAAAAAATTAAAAATAAAATGTGGTGTAGGTGGAAGTGTAAAAAATGGAGAAATTATTATTCAAGGTAATGTTAGAGATAAAATAATGGATATATTAAAACAGGACGGATATAATTACAAGAGAGTTGGAGGATAAAGTGCCCAGAGCGGGAGTCGAACCCGCACGTTCTTAGAACACATGACCCTCAATCATGCCTGTCTACCAATTTCAGCACCTGGGCTATTAAACAAAAATAATAAAGAATCCCGCACAAGCGGGATTTTTTAATAAAGTGACCTGGCTGGGGCTCGAACCCAGGACCCTCTCCTTAAAAGGGAGATGC